>DAITNE010000096.1:0-6615 GCA_036834765.1 Methylocella sp. | reverse complement strand
CAAGGCGACGGCGAGCGCGCGTCTCGCGGATCTCGAGGCGCGCGCGGCGGGCGAGGCCGCTCTCTGCCAGGGCGAGGACAACGACCTGAAGGCGCTGATCGGGAAGGGCGATACGGCCCGGATCGAGGCGTTGCGCGCGAACGCGCATTGTCCGGGGACTGTCGCCGCCGCCGAACAGAGCCTGCGCGCCATCGCCGCCGCGGCGGACGGCGCCTGCGCGGACGCCAATTCGACGCTGAACGGAATCGGCCCGCGCGACGCCGATGCGCTGCGCGCGCTGATCGGCAAGGCGCCCTGCGGCACCGTCAAAACCGCCGCCGAAGCGCGCCTGCATGATGCGGAGGCCGCCATCGCGCAGGAGGCGCAGGCGTGCGTGCACGACGAGGGCGAGTGGAAGGATTTGTCGAATTCAACCGACCGCGCCGCAATCGAGGCGTTTCGCCAGCGCGCGGCCTGCCCGGACGTGATCGCGGCGATCGACAAGGCCGTGACGGATTTGAAGACGGCGTGCGCGCGCGAGCAAAGCGCGCTCGCCGCGATCGGGCCAAACGACGCCGAGGCGACCCGGGCCTTCCTCGCGAGCGCGGTCTGCGACGACGCAAAGACTGCCGCACGGGCGAAAATCGCAGAACTCGCGGCGCAGGCGGCGCGCCTTGAGGAAGCCTGCGCCAGCGAGGACGCAGAACTGACCGCGCTGAAGGCGCAAGGCGCGGAGGGGCGAGGCAAACTGATCGATCTCAAAGGCCGCCTGACCTGCGCGCGGCTTCGTCCCGACGTTGAGGCCGCGCTGGAGCAGACCGCGCCGGCGCCGCCCGCCGCCGCGCCTCAGTCTTCGGCCGACAAGCTGCTGCGGCGCCCGAAAAAGGACAATCTCGCGCGGCCTGCGAAGGACCAGTCTCCAGCCCAGAAGGCGGCCGAGCCGAAGCCCGCGAAGGCGGCGCGTCCCGCCCCGGTCCCCGCCGCGCCGCCGGCGCGGGTCGCCAAACCCGCTCAGCCCGAACGGCCGCCGCCGCAAGCGCAATCGACGGCCCAATCGGCGACGCCACAGTCGACGCCGAACAGACTCGATCACCCCACGCCGCCGTTGGGCGTCGGATACTAGCGCTGCGGCCCGCGGACCGCGCGCGGGCAAAATATGAAGCCTTTACGGCTTGCGCCGGTCTCATGGAGCCGATATATCCTCTCGCCACAGCTGATCCCCTTCATGCGGGATCGGGGCGCGTAGCTCAGCGGGAGAGCACTACGTTGACATCGTAGGGGTCACAGGTTCGATCCCTGTCGCGCCCACCATTCAAATCAAAAATAGGGCCGCGCAAGATGATGGAGCCTATCGCCATCTTCTAAATAGGCTTGGTTGGGACAGCGGCTTTGATGGGGAGGCGGTGCGGTGGAGCGTGCGCGGCATTTTTATGAGCATGGGTACGCCACCTTGCGTGGCTCGCGTCATGCCAGCCGGCGCTCCATGCGTTACAGGTTTCGACACAATCTGAACCATTGTAAGGATTGCCGGCCAAAGGGACGCCGGCGATGAAATCCTTTATTCCGCGTTGGTAGACCCGTGCATATGTCACAGCGTGTCCTCCACTAGATTCGACGAATTTCTCGATACCGATGATGAGGGGAAGCGTTAGAATCCGTGAGGCGCTCACTTTTCTTGCCAGCGAGCGCCTGCGACGATCCGCGAATGAAGTCTACGGGTTGACGCCTTTCACACCTAGAATCGCTGTTTCAATCGACTTGAGCGCTTCCTTGGCGAGGTTGGAGTAGAGTTCGCCAATTTTGGTCGCTTGCGCTACGAAATCGGCATAGGAAGCCTTGGCGTATTCAGACTGCAGCTGAATGGCCGACTCGAGCGACTTGACGCCGCGCAGATTCTCAAGAAAAGCAGAGCCGCCCTGCAACGATTTCTTCGAATAATCGGTTGTTTCGGCTGCGATCGCCTGCAAGGCCTTGACGAAGGATTTAGAGGTCACAGTCGCCGATTCGAGTTGCGTCTTGCTGAAGTTCTGAAAGTCTTCGAAACTATTTGCCATTTGATTTCCCTTGGTCGAGCGTGCGCCGACTCTTTCCAGCTCGATCGAGGCGGCAAGCCGAGAGCGGAAGATGCTCTCACGCTCTATATGGTGCAGTGCACAATTCGCGTCAAGGTGATATTGCGTCGCACCATTTTTGCCCTGCCGAATGGCGCCACGAGCGCCGGCAGCCGACGCTCGTCGCTAATCGAAGCGGGTTTCGAGCTTTCCAAAGAAATAAATTTGACGCTCACGCAGGCTGAGTCGAGGCTGTTGTCTTGCCCGCGCAATACGGCGGTCTTAAAACTTAGGCTGGCGCGTCTCGCCTCCTCAAGGCCGGACGCCGAGGAAACGCCGCATTTGCATCTCATTTAAGCGCGACGCCTTAGCCGCGCGCTTCCGGAGCAGAGGTTTGAAAGAAGTTGAAGAGTGACGAATGACAACCCTTCCGTTTCCGAACTGAAAGCTGACCGGAGCCAGCGCCGTTTTGACATTCGCGCGCTGATCGCCGCGCGCGAGGGAGAGCGTTACAGCCTCAACGCGAAGCACCTGAACGAAATGATGGTGCGCGTCTTCCAGACGATCGGCACCGACGTCGGTTTTCAGAGGGGCGTCGGGCAATATCTCTACGATCGCCGCGGCGCCCGCTACCTCGATCTTCTGAGCGGCTGGGGCGTTTTCGGCATCGGCCGCAACCATCCGCTGCTGCGCGAGACCCTGAGCGGCGTGCTCGCCGCCGATCTGCCCAATCTCGCGCAGATGGACGCCTCGCTCCTCGCCGGACTGCTCGCCGAGCGCCTGCTCGGTTTCACGCCCTGGCTCGACAAGGTCTTCTTCGCCAACTCGGGAACGGAGGCGGTCGAGGCGGCGGTCAAATTCGCGCGGCGCGCGACCGGCCGGCCGGAGATCGTCTATTGCAGCGACGCCTTCCATGGCCTGACCTACGGCGCGCTGTCGATGAACGGCGACGCCGTTTTCAAGGAGGGCTTCGAGCCGCTGGTGCCGGGCTTTACCGAAATTCCCTTCAACGATCCCGCCGCGCTGGAGCGCGCGCTTGCGGCGGGTCGGGCCGCGGCCTTCATCGTCGAGCCGATTCAGGGCAAGGGCGTCAATATGCCGGACGAGTCCTATCTCGCCGACGCCGCCAGGCTTTGCCGCAAATATGGCGCCCTTTTCATCGCCGACGAGATCCAGACCGGCATGGGGCGCACGGGACGGTTTCTTGCGGTCGAACATTGGGGCGTCGAGCCGGACATGGTGCTGCTCTCCAAGGCGCTGTCGGGCGGCCACGCGCCGGTCGGGGCGGTGCTGACGCGCAAGCACATCTTCGACAAAGTGTTTGACCGGATGGACCGCGCCGTGGTGCATGGCTCGACCTTCGCCCGCAACGACCTCGCCATGGCGGCGGGGCTCGCGACGCTCGAAGTGATGGAATCCGAGCGCCTGATCGCCAATGCGGCGCGGACCGGCGCGCGGCTCCTGAAAAGCTTCGAGGCGATGGCGCAGCGCTATGAACTGGTCAAGGCGGTGCGAGGCAAGGGCCTGATGATCGGCGTCGAATTCGGCAATCCCCAATCGCTGAAGCTGAAAGCCGCCTGGAGCCTCGTCGAAGCCGTCAACGCGGGCCTGTTCTGCCAGTTGATCACGATTCCCCTGTTCAAGGAGCACAACATCCTCGTTCAGGTCGCGGGCCACGCCAATCATACGATCAAGCTGCTGCCGGCTCTCGTCATCGACGAGTCCGATTGCGGCTGGATCGAACGCACCTTCGACGCCGTGATCGCCGATAGCCACCGCGTTCCGGGCGCCGTATGGTCGCTCGGGCGCACGCTCGCCGACCACGCGCTGAAAGCCCGCGCGTCGAAATAGGGCTTGAAAATAGAGCCTGCAAACAGAGCTTCGAAACAGAGCCTTATGGATGATCGCCGCCTACTCGTCGGACGTTTCGGCGCGCCGCATGGAGTCAGGGGCGAAGTGCGGCTGCAAAGTTTTACCGGCGATCCGGGCGCCATCGCCGGCTATCGCGAGCTCAGCGACGCCAGCGGCGCGCGGCGGTTCGCGATCAAGTCGCTGCGGCGCGTCAGGGACAATCTGTTCGTCGCCCGGATCGAGGGAATCGCCGATCGCGCGGACGCCGAACGCCTGACCAATGTCGAGCTCTATCTGTCCCGCGCGAATCTGCCGGCGCCCGCAAGCGACGAGTTCTATCTCGCCGATCTGATAGGTCTTTCGGCGCTCGACGAAGCCCGTGCGCCGATCGGCCGCGTCGCGGACGTGCTCGATTTCGGCGGCGGCGACATTCTGGAGATCGCTCCCGTGGGCGGCGGCGAGACGCTGCTTTTCCCGTTCACCAAAGCGGTCGTCCCCGAAATCGACGTAGCGGGCGGCTGGCTCGTCATCGTCCCGCCAAGCGAGGTTGCGGGAGAGGCGGGCGACGGCGAGGGCGAGGCGGCGTCCTCGCCGCGGCGCGCGTCCTCGGGCAAGACGTGAACGGCGATGTGGCGCGCGACGGTCTTCACGCTTTTTCCCGACATGTTTCCAGGTCCGCTCGGCGTCTCGCTCGCTGGCGAGGCGCTCGCGCGCGGCCTCTGGTCGATCGCGGCGCATGATATTCGCGCGCAGGGGCTCGGGCGCCACCGGGCGGTCGACGACCCCCCGGCCGGCGGCGGCCCCGGCATGGTGATTCGGGCGGATGTTCTCGCCGCCGCGCTCGACGCCGGACTTGAGGCCGGCGACGCGCGGCCGCGGCTGCTTCTCAGTCCGCGCGGCGCGGCGTTGACGCAGGCGCGGGCGCGATCGCTTAGCGCGGGCGCGGGAGTCGTTCTCGTCTGCGGACGTTTTGAGGGCGTCGACGAGCGGGTCATCGCCGCGCGGGGCCTCGAGGAAATTTCGATCGGCGACTATGTGCTCTCAGGTGGCGAAATCGCCGCGATGGTCGTTCTCGACGCCTGCGTCCGGTTGCTGCCCGGCGTGATGGGTAAGGAAGCGTCCGGCTTCGAGGAGAGTTTCGAGAGCGGCCTGCTTGAATATCCGCACTTCACCCGCCCGCGTGAATGGGAGGGGCGCGAGATCCCCGAAATCCTGCTGTCCGGCGATCACGCCCGCATCAAGGCCTGGCGCGAGGAAGAGGCGCTGCGGATCACCCGCGAGCGGCGCCCGGATCTTATCGCCGGCCTCCCGGCCAAGGGGCGGAAGACTTCATGAGAGAAGACTTCATGAGATTTGACGCGTGGGGGCGATCCAAAGCGCTCGCGGCCTGAAATGCCGGACGCGGCGCGTGCGCCTTGACCCGCGCGCTGCCTTTTCTTCCCGTCCGCGGCAGCCCATGCTCGGTCTTGCGCCAGTGAAACGGCCGCACGGCGAGGTCGTAGAGCCCCCGGCTAAGATTGCGATTGAATTGGATTTTGCGCGTGGGGCCGCAGCAGTCCGGCAGACTGGCTCAAACTGCTCGCCCGAACTCATTTCGCAGGTGTGCAGCAGTCGTTAACGGCGACTTGACCGAATATGAGAAATCATCAAATGTCTTTCAGTTTATGGAACCGTTAAAGCATCAGTGCGTTTTGACACCTACCCAGCGTAAGCCGCGCATATAATATGCGCGTGCCGCTGATCGGGCCGGCCCCATTGCCGGCCATTACAAATATAAAATATTGGTTACAGCCGTATTGCACAATAAATTAGCAACAAGGATATATTTCGAGGGGAAGGAACCGCGGAGATGTATATTATTGTAGCTGCTTGCGTTTTGTTCGGTGCATTGCTCGCTAAATCATTCAAATGTTTCATCCTCATTCCGGCTTCCGCACTTATTGTCGGATTTGATTTGTTCATCGAACATGATGTCGCGCGCGGAGTCCCAGGCATCGCGCTCGAAATCGTAACGCTCGTCACAAGCCTGCAGATCGGCTATGTCGCCGGTGCCCTGTCCCCGCTTTTACTGGCCGCGGTTGCGGCGCGAAAAACTCCGGCCATTTTCGCCAATGCCCCCTTTGCGCGCGCGCTGGGGCGGGACGGCCGGATGCTCGCGTCGACGCGCAACGGCGTTGCGGAGGCGTCGGGCGCTCAGAGGAAAGACACGATCAAGCCGGCGGCCTGAATTGGCGGTCGCGCCGCCGCTCACCGCGCGGGCGCGGCGTTGCGCACGAAGGTGAAATAGGCCGGACGGCGGCCCTCGCGCAGCGCCTTCGCCTCATATCTGGTGCCGCTCCATCCCTCCCATGGGTTGCGCCACTCGGCGGCGCTCCGCGGCGTCCAGGAGAAATGCGGCGAGCGCAGAACGCGGGCGAGAGTCCAGCCCGCATTGTCGTCGATGTCGGTGGAAAAGCGCAGCTCGGCGCCGGGACGCATCGCGCGGGCGAGGCGCGTCAGCATCAGGTCCGAAAGGAACCGCCGCTTGCGCTGGCGACGTTTCGGCCAAGGGTCGGGATAAAGCAGATAGACCCCGCCGAGCGCGCCCTCCGGCAGCGCCTCGATGACGGCGCGGGCGTCGCCCTCATAGAGGCGGATATTGCGCAGATCGTGCTCTTCGATGAGGGCGAGGGCCTTGGCGACGCCGTTGCGAAACGCCTCGCAGCCGATGAACAGAGCCGAAGGGGCGGCGCGC
>DAITNE010000095.1:0-6643 GCA_036834765.1 Methylocella sp. | reverse complement strand
GAGATTATGCGCGCCGCAATCGACGAAGGTCGGCGACAGCGCCGCAGCTGAGCCGAGCACGATCGTGCCGCGCCGCATGAGATAGCCGGGCAGGCGCCCCGCGCCGCCGAGCACGATCAGCGTGCCCGCGATGATGCGGCTGCCCGGGTAGTCGCCGGCGTCGCCCTCGATCACGATCGTACCGCGGCGAAGGCGGTCGCCGGTACGATTGCCCGCTGATCCGCGCACGATGATGAGGCCGCCGGTGACGCCCTCCATGTCGCCGTCGAGCGGCGCGCCGAGAAAGTCGCCAGCATTGCCCTTGATCTCGAGCCGGCCGCCGGAAAGGCCGGTCCCCGCGAAGGGTCCGGCGTCGCCGTTGATGGTGAGGCGCCCGCCGCTCATATCGTGGCCGGCGGCGTGGCCGACGGCGCCTTCGATCGAAATCTCGCCGCTCTTGAGGCCCGCCCCGAGATTGTCGAGGCGCCCCGAGCCGCCTTCGAAACGGATCGTTCCGGCCTCGCCGGTCTTGATGTTGAAGACATCGCCGACCGTGCGCTTCTCGCGCGTGGTCTGCAATTCGATCGCTGCGATTTCGGCCGCCGACTTGCCGTCCAGCAGATGCGGAACAAGCGGCGAAAGATCGAGCCGCTGATTGGGCTCCTGTTTCAGCGTGAGGACAAGGGTCACGGCAGGAGATCCTTCAGATGGAAGTGGAAGGGGCCGAGCTTGCCGCCGTAATTGCCGGCGCCGACGCGCAGCGCGCCGTCCTTCGGCCCGAGCTTCACGATCGCCGCGAGTCCGACGCGCATCGCATCCGCGACCGCGCTCTCGGTCAGGCCGTCGATGACGATTTCGAGCACCGCGCCGACGTCTGCGTCGAGCGCGCTTTTGGTCACCCCGCGCAGGGTCGGGCAATAGGCGTCGTTGGTCGAGGCTGGCACGCCGCTATATTTCGAGCCGACCTTCGATCCCGAGCGCACGATGCCGCCGGGGAACGGCATAATCGCGCCATCGACGCCGTTCATCGCCTCGATCGCAGCCTCCGCGGCGTTCATCGTCGTGGCGAAGCTCGCCCCCATGATGAGGAGATTGCCGCCGCCGACCGCCTTCTTGGTGAGGCCCGTCGTCGCCTCGCACAGGAACTCGCCGTCCATGACGGGGATGCGCCAGAAGTGGCGGTCGAGAAACTTTTTGGAGATCTGCCAGCCATCGCCGAAGTAGCGCAGCGAATCGCCGATCGCCAGCCTGTCGGGGCTATCGAGATCGCCGAAGACGGCCGAGCCCGGCGAGGTCAGGACGCACTGGCCCGCGCGATTGACCAGTTGCGTCTGTAGCATGTCGGTCGACATGGAAAGCAGCAGCACGCGCACGCCGGGACGCCCGTCCGGCGTCTTGTCCGCCGCGATCTCGGAATCGATGCCGGCTTCGACGCCGCAGCCGATGACCGAGGTAGCGAAGCCCGTCATCGTCGTTGCGGCCTGGCGCGCCCATTTCAGATTGGGTGCCGTGATGATGATCGCCGTGCCGCGCATCGGAAACGCTTCGGCGAAGGTGTCGTCGATGCGCACGCCATTCTTGTTTATTTCGCGCATGCGACCTCCTTGAACGGATCCTTGCGCGGCAGGATGTGAGCCGGCACCGCGAACATGTTGTGCGAGACGCCATAATGTTGTTCGTAATAGGCGCCGAGGCGGCGGTTGATCGCCTTGTCGTAGACGGGATTCACCTTGAGCGCCTTGCCCCAACGGTAATGGCTGATGCGTCCGTCGCGCACGACGAGATCGCCGTCCTTGAAGACGAGATGCGCGCGGCGGAACATTTTCGCGATGTCGCCATTCGGCGAATAGACCGCGACATCGGCGACCGATCCTTCGCCGAGCTGGCCGCGATCCTTAAAGCCAAACAGCTTCGCAGGCGCCGCGCGCGTCATCTTGGCGATTTCGTTGATGTCGTATTCGCGGGTCAGCGCGGGCAGCGTAGTGTAGGCGAGAACATCCTGCGGAATGCGCGACAACGCCTCGGCGCGACGCTCGCGGCTCATCAGCAGCGCGAATATGTCCGGGTAGGTCGTGAACGGCGCGCCGTTTGGGTGGTCGGTGGTGAAGAAAATGCGGTAGGGATCGTCGATGAGCAGGAACAGCTCGAGTCCGCACGCCCATTGGATGGCGTTGATGAAATCGCCTTCCCTGTAGAGATACGGCACGACGCCGAAGCCATTGGCGTCGCCGTCGTTGATCACCGATTTTTTCGGCTTGGCGCTGCCCGTCGCGCTGAACTGGCGCAGCGTGTCGGCCGAGATGGTGACCGTCTGCCCGAACATCACCTGACCAATGTCGACGGTGACGTTCGGCGTCGCATTGACCTTCGCCGCGAGCGTCGACGCGGCGGAGGAAAAGCCGTGTGCGCCTTCGGATCCGTAACCGTAGAACTGCATATGGGCGAGGTGGAGCGGCAGGCCGCGCGCGGCGTCGATCGTCGCGACGGCCGTCGCGACGTTGCCGGGAACGCCGAGGTTGTTGCAGTGCAGATGCAGCGGATGCGGAACGTTGAGATCGACGAGCGCCTGTTGCAGGCCTTCGACGATTTTGCGCGAGGTGACGCCATAGAACGGCACTTCATCGTCGAGGCTGAAGGTGCGGGCGTTATATTTGAAGGCCTCGGCGCCGCCGGCGTTAATGCATTTGAGGCCGAGGCTGTGGGTCGCGGCGAGCGTCGAGGCGACGTAATCGGCGATCGCCGCGCGGCTTTCGCCCTCGCGCAGGAGGCCAAGCAGGAAATCATCATTGCCGAGGATGCAGAGCGTCGCCTTGTCGATGATCGGAATGTTGGAGAGTTCGAGATGGGCCTGCAACGCCTGATGCGGCGCGACGGCGGGCTCGACCACTGTGGTGAATCCCATGCCGGCGTAGATTACGCCGGTTTCATAGGACGACCATTTCGCCGTGGCGAGCGGCAGCATCGGCGCCGTGCGGGAGCGATGCAGCTCGGGCAGCAGCAGCCGCGCGGTATTCACATTGCCGCCAGCGATATGCGAATGAATGTCGATCGCGCCGGCCATGACGATCTTGCCGGCGACGTCGTGCGTCGCTTCAGGCTGGCGCCCCTGCGGTGCGGCGATGATGCGCCCGTCCTCGATCCAGAGATCGCCGATTTCATCGCGGCCGTTGTAGGGATCGATGATCCGGCCGCCCTTCAGAAGAGTTAGCATTCAGGCGTCTCCACCGATCTGTTCCGCGATGTTAGCGATGACCGACGCCGCGGAGGCGAGATTGCTCCGCTGCGTCGCCTCGCGCGCGACGATCGCGTTGACCTCGCGCGCGAATTCGGCGGCGTCATAGTCGACGCCGGGGCGCCCGATCTCGATGCGCACCTCGGGTTCGTGCGTAAATTGCGCGCCGCTCGGAACCAGCGCGACGAGGGGAATATTCCGCTTCCAGTTCGGCGTCGAATCGCTATAGGCCGAGATCCACAGGGCGGCGTCGGCCTCGCCGCTCTCGACCAGTCGGTCGGCGTCGAAGCGCCAGGTATCGTGCTCAGGATAGCCGCGTCCGAACGATGTCCGCACCGGAAAGCCGGTCGACCAGCCCGATGTCTGCACCACGCCGGCGGCGTCGTCGGCCGCGCCGAGCGGCAGGCTGGAAAAGCGCGTGGTCTTGTTGAGGTCGAGGATAAGGCCGGTCGCCATTTCGATCGACAGGCGGTCGAGCTGCCGCGGCCCCCAGACGAGGACGCCATAATGCGCCTTGTTCAGGATCGCTGCGATCTCGTCGAGCCGCCGCGTCTCCTCTTCGCTGGCGGCGATGGGCCGCCCGGCGACGCGCGCGCGCAGCGCAGCGAGCGTCTCCTGAAGGTTCGCCGTCTCCAGCGCCTTGAAGGCGACCCCTTCGATGGGGCTCGCCTTCGGCGGCGCGATCCAGATGAACTGTCTTGGCTCGAGTTCGAGTTGGAAGGGCGGCGTTTCGCCGGGCGCGAGACGTTCAATCAGTTGCGGCCAGATCGTCGTCAGATCGTCGCCGATAAAGACCAGCACGTCGGCGTGCAGGCGCGCGACGGCCGGCGTCGTCATCATCGCCCCGGCCTGGCGCAGCACGTCGAGGTCGGCGAAGATCTCGTTCGAGCGCATATGGTCATAGGCGCCGCGAAGGCGCTCAGCGAGCAGGATCGCGGCGCTGGCGCCGGCGACGTCGGTTCCAAGTCCCGCGATGACGGGCAGCCGCGCGCGGGAAAGAATCTCCGCCGCCCGCGCCGCCGCGGCTTCGAGCGAAGCCGGCTTCCCGTCTATTCGGGCGTCAACCATGGATCCTCCTTAAGCGCGCAGCGCGGTCCGACCCAGCCTGTCGGCCCCGCCTCAAATTTCGTTCCCTCTTAGAGCATCGCGATTTCAAATTGAATGCTCTTGCCTGCGATCTCGTCATTTATTTCGCGCGCTCGCGGCAGTTATCGCAGTTGACGCCATCGTCCGATATATGCTTATGGAAATTTTGGACGTTCTCCCGGAAATCGATCTCGCAGCGACCCTTCCCCGCCGAGCCGGGAGGCGTCGGAGGAAGGCTTCATGCTTCAACACGCCGTAGCGACCGCGAAATTTGGCGTTTCCATGAGGTCCGTGGGTTCCGACGCCGCGACTTTGAGCCGCGGTCGCGACGCCATTTACGCATACAAGGGCCGGCCGAGGCCGCCCGAGCCGGCGAAGGCGCCCGCTCCCGCGCCGAAGGATGGCGCGGCCCCGGCGCCGAAGCCCGCCGAGACTCCGAAGCCGGCCGAAAAACCAAAAGACGGCAAATAAGGCGTCACACAAGCCCAGGCCCTCTTGCGCCCGGCCGCCGCGGGGATCTCGCCGGGGAATTCCCGAGGATCTTCAATGGAGTCGCAGGCGGGGATTGCCGCCGCGGCCGATGAGCGCCATTTTGCGTCAAGGAAAACCCCTCTCCCGGGCGCGGCCTTTGTTCGCCGCCGAGGCTGACCGGGGTTGCGGAATTTCTCATGCATGTCATCGAAATCGATTTTCGCGATTCCGTCGAGGCAGCGTTCACGCTTAATCGGTTGCCGTTCCTCACTTTTCTCGACAGCGCGATGGCCGATGACAGGCTCGGCCGCTACAGTTTCATCGCCGCCGATCCGTTCGCGACCATTCAGGGCAAGGAGCTGGATGCGGGATGGGTCCGGCGCCTGAAATCGATCCTCGCCGAATACAGGACGCCCAACTCGCCCGGCCTGCCGCCATTTCAGGGCGGCGCGGCGGGGCTTTTCTCCTACGAGCTTGGCCGCAGCCTTGAGCGCCTGCCGGAGCCGGCGCGCGACGATCTCGCCTTTCCCGATCTTTCGCTCGGGCTTTACGATGTGGTGGTCGCCTTCGATCTCTTGGAGCGGCGCGGCTTCATCCTCTCGACCGGCCTGCCCGAAACGGAGCCTGCGGCGCGCGCGCGGCGGGCGATCGAACGCGGCGAATGGTTTAAGGCGCAGCTTGCGAAGGCGCCCGAGGCCGCGCGGGCCGGCCCGATTTCGGTCGAGGGCTGGACCAGCAATTTTTCGCGGGCGGGCTATGAGCAGGCGGTCGCCACGGTGATCGAGCGCATTCTTGCGGGCGACATTTTCCAGGCCAATCTGGCGCAGCGCTTCGAGGCGCCGGCGCCGCCGGACTTCGATCATTTCGGCTTCTACCGCCGGCTGCGCCGCGTCAATCCGGCGCCCTTCGCGGCCTATCTCGACCATTTGAGCTTCGTCATCGCCTCCGCCTCGCCGGAGCGTTTTTTGCGCGTCGAGGTCGCGCGCGTCGAGACGCGGCCGATCAAGGGCACGCGGCCGCGCTTCGACGACGCCCTCGTCGACATGCTGCAGACCAAGGCGCTCGGCGAAAGCCGCAAGGATCGCGCCGAGAACGTCATGATCGTGGATCTTCTGCGCAACGATCTTTCCCGCGTGTGCGTCCCCGGCTCGGTCAAGGCGCCGCAGCTTTGCGAGCTCGAAACCTATGCGAGCGTGCATCATCTCGTCTCGACCGTCGTCGGGCAGTTGCGCGAGGGGCTTGGCCCCGTCGATCTGCTCGCCGCCGCCTTTCCCGGCGGCTCGATCACCGGCGCGCCGAAGTTGCGCGCGATGGAGATCATCACCGAGCTTGAGGGCCATGCACGCGGGCCCTATTGCGGCGCCATCGGCTATCTCGGCTTCAACGGGACGATGGACCTCAACATCGTCATCCGCACCGCGAGCTTTCGCGGCGGCTCCTGCGTCGTGCAGGCGGGCGGCGGCATCGTCACGGCCTCGGATCCGGCTTCCGAATATATCGAGACGCTGGACAAGGCGCGGCGGATTTTCGAGGCCTTCGGCGCCCAAGAGTTCGCGAATGGGGCGTTCGCGTAATGATCCTCGTCGTCGACAATTACGACTCCTTCGTCCACACGGCGGCGGGCTATCTCGAAGAGCTTGGCGAGACGCCGGTCGTCGTGCGCAACGACGCGGCCCTGCCCGGCGGGGCAATCGAGGCGAACGTGATTTCGCCCGGCCCCTGCATGCCGGACGAGGCCGGGATGTCGATGCCGCTGGCGCGCGAATGGTCCGGCCGGGTGCCCATTCTCGGCATCTGCCTCGGCCATCAGGCGATCGGCCAGGTCTTCGGCGGACGCGTCAGCCGCGCGCGGCGGCCGATGCATGGCGAAGCCTG
>DAITNE010000094.1:1533-6653 GCA_036834765.1 Methylocella sp. | reverse complement strand
CCGCGCGAAAGGACGCAAGCCGCTGAGGCCGATGCGACGACGCGGCCCGAGCCCGCGGACCGATCGGCGCGGCGCCCCGAGAGGCGGCGAACGCAGCCGAATGGAGGCGCGCGCAGCCACGAGGCCGAAGTGCGCGCCGAAGGCGTCGTCGAGGGCGCGGCTGCGCCGGCGGCCGATTCGGGCGAAGTCCGCTCGGACGGACGCACGCGCGAAGCTAGACATGGGCAGGCGGGGCGGGGGCAATCGAGACCGCGGTTTGACGGTCAACGCGACCGGCGCGAGGACGGCGCCCGCAATCGATCGAACGATTCCGAGCGGCGGCATGGTCGCGGCGGCGACCATGCGCCGGCCGAGAAGAAATCCTTCGAGCGGCCGCCCGATCCGAATTCGCCCTTCGCCAAGCTGCTCGTGCTCAAGGCCAGCCTGGAAGAAAAGGCCAAGCAGGACCGTTAGAGCTTTTTTGGAGCGCGCGGCGCCCTTCGAGAAGGACGCCTTTCACCAGGGCGTCGGCGTGCCTGTCAGGCGTCCTCGCCTGTCGCGACGACCTTGCGCGGCGGCCCCATCAGCGCCGGCTGGAACAGGATCGCCGCCGCCAGGGTGCAGACCAGCGACAAGGCGAGAAGCTTGCCCATGCTGGACGTGCCGGGGTGCTTCGAGAGCCAGAGGCTGCCGAAGGCCGTCGCCGTCGCGAGGGCGCTGAAAAAGACCGCCCGCGTCAGGCTCGATTGCAGGAGATTGGTGGTCCCTGCGCGCCACGCCATCACGAAATAGATCTTGAACGCGACGCCAAGCCCGAGCAGCAAGGGCAGCGCGATGATGTTCGCGAAGTTGAGCGGCAGGCCGATCAGAACGGTGATTTCGAGCGTGACGGCGCCGGCCAGCAGCAGCGGGACGAGGGTGAGCAGCACGTCGCTGACGCGGCGCAGGACGACGAAAAGAAGAATGCTGATCGACAGCAGCGCCCAAAGGCCCGCCTCGATGAAGGCGCGAACAACGGTGTCGCCGGATTCCTGAATGGCGATCGGTTCGCCGGTGGCGATGGGGTCGATCTGCTGCACGGCCTTGGTGAAGCGGGCGAGCGTCGCATTGTCGTTCGCGTCCCCCCTCGGCGAGACGGCGATGCGGGCTCGCCCGTCCGGCGTCACCCAATCGCGCGCGAGACCCTGCGGGATCGAGGCGATCGTCGTTTTCTGCGCCTCCAGCGAATCGCGCAAGAGATTCAGCATCGTCGCAAGGCCAGGCAACAGAGCCTTGCGCGCGGCGTCGCGGATCTGCGGCGGCGCCTCCGCCATCTGGCGCAGGAGTCCCGAAAGACGCCGGGCGTCGTCGGCGCCCTTGCCTTTCAGATCGTCGGCGGTGTCGGCGAAGGCGTCGGCCGCCTTGGTCATGGCCGCGATATCGTCTTCATCGGTCGGCGGCTCCAGCGCGCGGCTGGGATCTAGAATTGGCCCTAATACGACCGCGGCGCGCTGGATGATCGGCAGCTTCTGGTCCTGGTCTGGCGGCACGAAGCTCTCGATCGTCACCACCTGCGCGACTTCAGGCAAAGCCGCGAGCCTTGCGGCGAGCTTGCGGGAATCTTCGATCGAGGGCGCCAAAACGTCGATCGTATTGGTATCTGTCGCCGGATCTTTCATAAGATCCAGCAAGGTCGCGACCGATTCGACCTTGGAGCTGCGCAAATTGATCGGATTGAAATCGAAGCGCAGATGCGCCAGCAAAGGCGTTCCCGCCAGAGCGACCCCTAAAGTGCCGACCACGATCGCAATTCTGTGGCGGGCCATGAATGCGTCGACGGGAGCCAGGAAGAGATAGCCGACCGGCTCCGCCTCGGCCGGCGGCCTCAGAATCGCGAGCAAGGCCGGCAGCACCGTGATCGAAGCGAAAAAGGCGATGAACATGCCGGTGCCAGCGATCAGGCCGAGTTCGGAGACGCCCCGATAGTCGGTCGGAAGAAACGAATAGAAGCCGGCCGCCGTCGCCGTCGCAGCGAGCGCGAGCGGGCGCCCGATCTTGGCCGCGGCCTGCGACAGGGCCTTGTCGAAATCGGGCTCCTTAAAGCGCTCGGCCCTGTAACGGACGCTGAACTGGATGCCGAAATCGACGCCTATGCCGACGAACAGAACCGCGAAAGCAACGGATATCAGATTCAGCGCGCCGACCATCCAAAGTCCGACCGCAAAGGTCGCGCTGAGGCCGACCACGACGCTGAGGGCGACGGCGAACACGATGCTGGGCGATTTCAGCGCGCGCCAGATGATGAACAGCACGATCAGCGCGGTGATCGCGCCATTTAGCCCCGCGCCTTCCTCGACGGTCGCGAATTCTTCATCGGCGAGCGGCACCGGACCGGTCAGCCGCAGCCGAAGCCCCGGCGCCGCTGCGAACCCGAGTTCGCTCCAACTCGAACGGATGAAATTGGTGGGCGCCTGGCCCGGCTTCAGCGCCGCATAATCAAGCACGGGCTTGACCTGGATGAACCGCCGCAATTCGCGTGGATCGGGCGGGGCGCCGGTCAGCAGGCCGCGCCAGGAAAAGAAAGTCGGGCGGCCGGCCAGAAGCGAGTCGAACGCATCGCCGAGCGCGACGAGAGGCCGGTCGAAATCATCATAGGTTCCCGCCTTGGTGCGAACCCCTCGGTTGACGAAGGAGAACGCGTCGGTCACGCCGCGCAGGCTCTGGTCGGAGGCCAGCACGGACAGGAAAGGCTGCGCCTTGAATAGCCCGTCGACCGTGCTCTGAACCTCTGCGACCGGCAGGTACAAAAGACCGTTCTTGTTGAAAAAAGGTCCGCCATCTGGGCGCAGGACCGACGAAAAGAGGTCTGAGCGCGTTTTCAGGCGTTCGGTCAGGCGTTCAGTGGCCTCCTCCGCGAGTTCGGGGGTCTTGGCGTCGATGACGACGACGATCTGATCCGCCCGCTGCGGGAACGCCTTGTCCATGGCGATCAGATTCTGCCGCCAGGGCAGCTTCGCCGAAATGAAGTCGTTCGTGTTGGTGTTGATGCTGAAATGCGTCATCGCGTAGCGGCCGGATACGGCGGTCGCGAGAATCGCCAGCGCGACGATGATCCATTTGAAGCGTCTGCAAAAGTCGACGATCGCTGTGATCGTTCGGGAGATCGGCTCGGAGCCTTTTGGATCGAACGACTTGCCGGCGCTGTCTGGGAGTGTGATCATGCAGTGGTATCGCCAATCGAAGAGGCCCGGCCGCGGCTCTGAGGACGAACGGACGGCCCGAGCGCATCGTCAATGTCCCGGAAGATCGGGACATTCATTTCAATTCTCGATGACGCCCAGCGCCGGGATGAACGCGACGTTTGACAGGAGAATCGAGGTCGCTGCAAGCTGAACAATAGCTTTAAGAATTACCTGTTCAGCTTGTAAGGCCACATCCGGTCGGACGCCAGCAAATTTGGCGAGCGCGGAGGACCATGTCTCCCCTCGTCGCCGGCGGGATAGTCGAGACCGTATGGGCGTTGCAGGGGTGTTGGCAGTCTTTTTGCGTGGAGACCAGGACCTGATCGCGCGTAGCGTCTTTTGGGCCGCGCCGCCGCTTCGGACCGTCAAGCCTTGGTAAATCCGGGCTGGCGCCTTATGGAAAGAGGCGCAAAACAGATTCCGGGCGCCAGAGGCGGCGCATCGCTGGAGCTGGTCGTGTGCGGCCGGCAATCACTTTGAGGAGCCAAGCATTGGGAATTTCATTGCTGCAAATGGCCGAAATCGGCGGCTATGTGCTGCGCCAGCGCCTTGCCGGCCAGAAGCGCTTTCCGCTCGTGCTCATGCTCGAGCCTTTGTTTCGCTGCAATCTCGCCTGCGCCGGCTGCGGCAAAATCGATTATCCGGACGAGATCCTCAACCAGCGCCTGTCGCTTGCCGATTGCCTTCAGTCGATTGACGAATGCGGCGCGCCGGTCGTCGTCGTCGCCGGCGGCGAGCCCTTGCTGCACAAGGAGCTGCCGCAGATCGTCGAGGGGGCCATCGCGCGGAAAAAATACGTCACCGTCTGCACCAATGCGCTGCTGCTCGAAAAGCAGATCGATCGCTACAAGCCGAACCGCTATTTCAACTGGTCGATCCATCTCGACGGCGATCAGGAGATGCACGATCATTCGGTCTGCCAGCCGGGCGTCTACGAGCGCGCGGTCAAGGCGCTGAAGCTCGCCAAGGAGAAGGGCTTCCGCGTCACCATCAATTGCACGCTGTTCAACAACGCCGAGCCCGCGCGGGTCGCGGCCTTCTTCGACACCATCTCGACGCTCGGCATCGAGGGAATCACGGTATCGCCCGGCTACGCCTACGAGCGCGCGCCGGACCAGCAGCACTTTCTCAACCGCGAGAAGACCAAGACCCTGTTTCGCGACATCTTTTCACGCGGCAAGGGGGGCAAGGCGTGGCCGTTCTTCCAGTCGACCCTCTTTCTCGATTTCCTCGCCGGCAACCGCACCTACCACTGCACGCCCTGGGGCAATCCGACGCGCACGGTATTTGGCTGGCAAAGGCCCTGCTATCTGCTCGGCGAAGGCTATGCCGCGACCTTCAAGGAATTGATGGAGGACACCGCCTGGGAGCGCTACGGCACCGGCAATTACGAAAAATGCGCGGACTGCATGGTTCATTGCGGCTTCGAGGCGACCGCCGTGGAAGAGGCCTTCAAGAATCCGCTTGCCGCTCTGAAAGTCGCCGTCGGCGGCATTCGGACGCAGGGCCCGATGTCGCCGGATATTCCGCTAGACCGGCAAAGACCAGCCGAATTCGTCTTCAGCCGGCACGTCGAGCACAAGCTCGCCGAGATTCGTGAAGCCAAATCCGGCGGCGAGCATCTGTCGGCCGCGGAGTAGCGCGGAAAAAGCCGCCCGCGCATCACGGGCGGTTCGCATCAGCGGCGCAATCTGGCCGGGATTGCGCGCGAGCGAACGGATCAGCGCGCCGAACGCGATGGCGCCGTCCGGCCGCATCGCCACCAGCGCCGCGTGCGGCAATTGCCGCTCGGCGGGATCGGCGCGGGCTGCTTCGAGATAACCAGCCAGGGCACGCTTGCCGAGTTCGCGAACGTCAACAACTGGACCGCGCGCATACCCGCGATACCGGGGACGGGGCTGTGGCTGACATATACCTTCG
>DAITNE010000094.1:0-1523 GCA_036834765.1 Methylocella sp. | reverse complement strand
CGGCGGGATCGGCGACGACCCGCAGCGCGGCGAAGGGAATCTTGCGACGGGCCGCCGCCCTGGCGGCGATATGCGATTCCATATCCACCGCATGCGCGCCGGTCCGCAGATGCAGCGCGCGCTTGCCGGCGCGGTCCGCGACCGGCTGATCGACCCCTGCAAAATCGACGATGGGTGCGCCAAGCGCCGCCGACAGCGCCCGGGCCCAGGCAGGATCGGCGGAAATCGGCTCGCCATCCTCGACGAAGACCCTGCGCGCGACGAGCATCGAGCCGGGCGCGAGGCCCGGCGCAAGACCGCCGGCGACGCCGAAGCTGATGATGGCGCCCGCGTTCGCGGAGGCGGCATGGAGATCGCGCGCGAGGCGGGCGCCGTCGCCGCCGCCCGAGAGGGCGTGAACCTGCGGCCCGGCGGCGAGCTTCGCCTCGGCCTTGAGCCCGGTGACCGCGATCACCCGCGCGTGGGGGGCGAGCGCGCCTACATTCCAAATTGCGTCGTCGGCCGATTGCCGCTTTTCAGATTGCGATAGCGAGCCATCGCCCAGAGCGGGAAGAACTTTGAATAGCCGTGATAGCGCAGATAAAAAACGCGGGGAAACCCGGTCGCCGTGAAGCGCTCTTCTGTCCAAAACCCATCCCCCGCCTGCGTCCTGGTCAGGTAGCGCAGTCCCCTCGCCACCTCTGGCGCATCGACTTCGCCCGCCGCCATTAGCCCCAGCAAAGCCCATGCCGTTTGAGAACACGTGCTTGGCGCCGCCTCATAGCCTTTATACTCCAACGCATAGCTTTCGCCACCCTCCCCCCAGCCGCCGTCCGCATTCTGGATGCATTTCAGCCAGGCGACGGCTTTTCGCACCGCTTCACCGCTGCGGTCGTAGTCGATGGCGTTAAGGGCGCTGAGGACCGACCAAGTCCCATAGATGTAATTCATACCCCAGCGGCCAAACCAGCTGCCGTCGCTCTCCCGCTCGCGAATGAGATATTCGACGGCGCGTCCGAGGGCCGGATTGGTCTTGGCGGTGTCGCCGAACTGGCCGAGCATGGATATGCAGCGCGCCGTGACGTCCGCCGTCGGCGGATCGAGCAGTGCGCCATGGTCGGCGAAGGGAATTGAGTTGAGATAGTCGCGGTCATTGTCGGCGTCGAAAGCGCCGAAGCCGCCGTTGGCGCTTTGCAGCCCCAAAATCCATTCCCGCGCGCGGGACATCGCCGCGTCGTAGGATGCGTCCGGTTGGCCGGCGGGGGGCGGTGGAAAGTTTTTCGCCGCGCGGTCCATCGCCAGCGCGACGACGGCGGTGTCGTCGAGATCGGGATAATAGGCGTTGACGTATTGAAACGCCCAGCCGCCCGGACGCACATGCGGCTTCAGGGTCGCCCAGTCGCCGGCGACATCGAGCACCTGAAGCGGCTTGAGCCAGGCGAGCGCGCTTCGCACCGATGCGACGGTTTGATCATCGAGGGCATCTGCCTCGCGGGCGCTTTCCATCAGCGCGTGGCTGGCGAGCGCCGTATCCCACACCGGCG
>DAITNE010000093.1:0-6660 GCA_036834765.1 Methylocella sp. | reverse complement strand
TTGAAAGAATACGCTCATGCCGACCGGACCTAAGGGCGAAAAGCGCCCCGCCGATGCAATCTCCCGACACTTGCTGCTTCGTGACGCCAGATAGCTCCTCAGCGTCTTCGCAATTTAGCTCTCCGAGGTCTGCGATAACCAACTCTCTACCACGCCCGACGTCCTTGCCGGGCTTTCGCACTGTCATGTCGTTCACTCCCGATCTGAGACAGCGTCAAGGCGCTTCTTTAGGTCAGGCAGCGCCAAAAGCATCGTCCACATCGGGCGAGCGCGGCAGGAACAAACCGACGAGAGAGCCCGGCCGGACGCCTCGCGACGCCAGGAACCGGGCGAACTGGTTTGACCTGTGATCCAGCTCTGCATAGGTCGTCACGGCGTCGTCATAGAAAATTGCCGGACGCTCGGCATATTCGCTCACGGCGTCAGCAAAATAGGAATGAATCGTCCGGCGAGGATCGAACTCGGCGTTAGCGAAGTCCTTCCGGATGCGTCCAGATTGATCAATCATCAAAACGGTCCCCATTGCAGGATCGCCGGCGCCGCGAGGAAGAAGGGACAATGATCGCTCCATCGCGGTCGAGGAAAATGGCCGGAGACGACATTTGAGCCCTTTACCTCCGTGGCGTTGCAATTGACGAAGAACCGACAAAAAACGCCATAGATATTGCAAAATCACACTTGTAGAATGTTGCGCGCGCTTCGAAAATGCAAGCGTTTCGGCAAGATCGCACGAAGCAGCGCTGCTTCTATTGCATTCAATTATATCATATTTGATTAGGATCGAATTCAATGAGACCGGAGCCCGACCGACCAGTCGGGCGCCGGGGTCTTCGAAGGCCTTGTCGTCGATCACGCCTGGAGGTTGCCGTCCTTTGCCGACGAGCCCTCGATTATCGCCTCGCATCCGAATGCGGCCCTCGCCTCGGTGCCGATTCGCTGAGAGCCCCGGGGGCCGCGCGGCGCGCCTATTTCGATCGGCCGCCAAGAACGCCGCGCATGATCGCATGGGCGATCTGCGTTCCCGCCGAACGCGCGGCGGATTGGACGGCCGATCGCATGGCGAGTTCGCCCGGCGACATGCGCTGGCGCTTGCCCGAGACGGTCTTTCCGCCGAACAGTCCGCCGATCAATCCGGCTAGCATATCGGTCCACCCGCCTGACGACGAGGCCGCCGAACCTGCGTCGGCGTCCTTCTTTCCCTCGCCCGCCTGACCCTGCAATACTTCGAAGGCCGAGACGCGATCGATCGGCGTATCGTATTTGCCGAGAAGCGCACTTTTCGCGATCAGCACTTTGCGTTCGTCCTCCGTGATCGTCCCGACCCGCGCCGCGGGCGGAGCGATCAGCGCCCGCGCGACGATCTCCGGGGTCCCGTCGGCGCCGAGCATTGAGACGAGCGCTTCGCCGACGCCGAGTTGCGTAATGACCTCCGCCGTATTGAACGCAGGGTTCTGGCGGAACGTGTCCGCCGCCGCCTTGACCGCCTTCTGATCGCGCGGCGTAAAGGCGCGCAAGGCGTGCTGGACGCGATTGCCGAGCTGCCCCAGCACGGTCTCCGGCAGGTCGAGCGGATTCTGCGTCACGAAATAGACGCCGACGCCTTTGGAGCGAATCAGCCGCATCACCTGATTGATGGCGTCGAGCAGGCTCTTCGGCGCGCCGTCGAACAGCAGATGCGCCTCGTCGAAAAAGAAGACGAGTTTGGGCTTGTCGAGATCGCCGACCTCCGGCAGTTTTTCGAACAATTCCGAAAGCAGCCACAACAAAAACGTCGCGTAAAGCCGCGGCGCGCGCATTAGCTTTTCGGCCGCGAGGAGATTGACGACGCCGCGCCCGTCCTTATCGACGCGCAGGAAATCGGCGATATCGAGCTCCGGTTCGCCGAAAAACTTCGTCGCGCCCTGATTCTCCAGCACGAGAAGCCGCCGCTGGATCGCGCCGATGGTGGCCGGGGCGACATTGCCGTAGCTTTTCGTGAGCGTCGAGGCGGTTTCGGCGACATGCTCCAGCAGCGCACGCAGATCCTTAAGATCGATGAGCAGAAGTCCGCTCTCGTCGGCGACCTTGAAGGCGATGTTTAGGACGCCCTCCTGCGTCTCGTTGAGTTCGAGAAGGCGCGCGAGCAGCAAGGGACCCACGTCGCTGATCGTCGCCCGAATCGGGTGGCCCTGCTCGCCGAAGAGGTCCCAGAAAACGACCTGAAAATCGTCCGGAGCGTAGGTAAGGCCAAGTTCGCTCGCGCGCCGCACGAAGGCGGCCTTCGCTTCGCCTGGCATGCTGATGCCCGCGAGGTCTCCTTTCACATCGGCGGCGAAAACGGCGACGCCCGCGCGCGAAAATCCCTCCGCCAGAACCTGCAATGTGACGGTCTTGCCGGTTCCGGTCGCGCCCGCGACGAGACCGTGCCGATTGCCGAGCGCCAGAAGGAGATATTCATAGCGCTCGCCCTTGCCGACGAGAATTCGGCCGGGCGTCTTGGCCGGATCGTTCGGATCATCGGTGGCGTTATTGGCTGCGTTTTGGGCCATCGAAGGTTCCGTCAGCGTCAGGCTCCCTTGGGATCGGGAGCAAAAGAGTGTGGGGCGCGCTGGGCCTCAGGATATGGCGGGCTGGACCGGCGGGCCAGAAAAATCATGGCTTTCCGCTATACAAATCCAGGCGCGCCCTTGAGCGGCGGACTTAAGCCCGCGCCCCCGTCGCCGCCTCGGCCAGAGCGGCGAGCTTTTCGTCAAGCCTGACGGCGGCGGCGTTGACCTCTTCGTTGCCGAGGCGCGCCATCAGCGACGACGGAAGATCATAGACGAGCCTCGTGCGGCGCGTGGCCGGATCCTCGACGATCATGGCGCGTACCGGCACATTCAGCGCCGCGCCGAGATCGTGGCGGATCATTGTCGCCGCAATGAGCGGATTGCCGAGAATATAAAGTTTCGCTCGCCCCAAAATCCCCAGCATCCCCATCCAGGCGCTATGATCAATATCGAGGAACCGCATGAAGCCGCTCGCACCCTCGAAGGCGTGAATGCGCCTCATGAATTCATCCGCATTGCCGGCCGAAGCGACGACGGCCTGACGGAATTGGTCATTGTCGACGACGCCCGTTGCCCCTTCGAAGGCGGTGCCGACCTCATCGAAAGGCCTCTCGCTCAGATATTCAAGATGGATCAGCGTGCTCTGGTCTTGCATGATGCGCTCCTTTCGAGACCTTTGCGCAACGAGGAAGCGACGCGCTCAACTCTTCTCGCATCCGCCCAATCGCCGCGCCAGACCATAGGATGACGTACGACATGAAATCAACAAGCGAGCCCTTGAGCGTCGCCGTTCTCGACGATTATCAGAACGTCGCGCTGCGCCTGGCTGACTGGTCGCAGCTGGAGGACCAGGCCATCGTAACGGTTTTCAACGATCATATCTCGAACCCCGAGGCGCTGATCGCGCGGCTCGCGCCGTTCGACGTCCTCTGCGTCATGCGTGAGCGCACGCCGCTGCCGCGCGCGATCATCGAAAGGCTGCCGCGGCTCAAGCTGATCGTCTCCACCGGACGGCGCAACGCCGCAATCGACGTCGCGGCGGCGGCCGAGCGCGGCATTCCCGTCGCCGCCACGGGTTACGCGTCGGCGCCGACGATCGAACTCACATGGGCTCTGATCCTCGCGAGCGCGCGCCATATCGCCTCCGAAAACGCGTCGCTGCGCGCGGGCGGCTGGCAGCGCGCCATCGGCACCGATTTGCGCGGCAAGACCCTGGGTGTGCTCGGCCTCGGCAATATCGGCGCGGAGGTCGCCCGCATCGGCCTCGCCTTCGGCATGAGCGTCATCGCCTGGAGCCAGAACCTCACGCAAGAGAAGGCGCTGGCCGCGGGCGCCGCCCTTGTCTCGAAAGAAGATCTCTTCCGGCGGTCGGATATCCTCACCATCCATCTCGTGCTGAGCGCGCGCTCGCGCGGTCTTGTCGGAGCCCCCGATCTCGCACTGATGAAGCCGACGGCGCGGCTGATCAACACCGCGCGCGGCCCGATCGTCGTTGAGGCGGCGCTGATCGCGGCGCTCGCTGCGCGCAAGATCGCCGGCGCGGCGATCGATGTCTTCGATGCGGAGCCCCTGGGGCCCGCGCACCCGTTCCGCAGCATGGACAATGTGCTCGCGACCCCGCACATCGGCTATGTGTCCGAAGACCTCTACCGCAAATTCTATGGGGATACGGTCGCGGCGGTGCGCGCCTTCCTCGACGGCGCGCCGTTGCCGCTAACGCCGCCGAAAACTTAGATCGCGCCAAAAAAAACGCCGCACCCCGGTCGTCCTTACGGACGTAGAACGGAGGCGGCGTCGCTTTAGTTGGGGACCTGCCATTGAACGGTTTCATCGAAGCAATCGCCATGCCAACCCCGGCGCCAAGTCGCTCAGAGGCGACGGCGCGCCTTTTTCGGAGACGAAGCCGCCGACTTCCGCTGCTGAAGGCCCTCTTGGCGAATTCCTTCGGCTGAACCGAGGCCATTTTTTCGGGCGGATTGATTATCCGATGCGCAGATTCTTCGCGCCTGCGAGATATCCGCCCGCGCCCTCGCGTTGGGGGTTGCAAGCTGGGCAATAGGCTTGCTTCGCGGCGCTGATCATGGGATAAAAGCAGGCAATAATTCTCGACAAAGGTCCATCCGATGGCGCAGGTCAAGCTTATCGTCTCAATGATCGGTCTGGGCCTTGCGGCTGTGACGCTGCCGGCGGCGGGTCACGCCAACTCACTTGGCACCGTTGACGGCCTGCCCTTCTTCAGTCGCCCCTACCCCTATTATTACGTGTATCATCGGCCGCCAGCCGAATGTTACGAGGCGCATCCCGTCGACACCCCCGACGGACCGCGCATCGAACTGGACTGGATCTGCGGCGGGACCGTTCGCGCGCGCTACTGACTAGGGTGTCTCAATCTTCACCTGACGTGCCCCGATCGCCTCCCTTGATTGCGGATCGGCCGAGACGCTGACGCTCAATGGATCGCCAAGCTACGCTCCCAGTCGTCGTCTAGACGACAAGTGCGGCCAACTCCTGTCGCAACCGCACCGGATCGCCGATCTGGAAACGCGCGGCGGTCGCGCCCTCCGTCGAGCCGACTCGAATCGAGACGCCGCCCTGCGCATTCACGAAATCAAAGCCGCTCTCGTCGGTCAGATCATCGCCGACGAACACAGGCGTCCGGCCTGCGAAGGGCGCGCTCGCCAGCAAGGCCTCGATCGCAGTCGCTTTGCTGTGGCCGGCCTGTTTCAGTTCGGCGACCATCTTGCCCCGCTGCACAGCGAGACCCGTCGTTCGGGCGACCGAGTCGAGAATCGCAATGACGTCCTCGGCCAGCTCCGGCCTTTGCCGGAAATGCAGCGCCAGCGTCGCGCCCTTATCCTCCAGAATGAGGCCGCGATGGCGCGCCGCGAAGTCGCGCAGTTTTGGCCGTGCGGCCTCCATCACGTCGGTTTGAGCAACAATCCGCGCGCCGTCGAAGAAGCGGATCTCGGCCCCGTGCAGGCCGGCGGCGGGCAGAATCATCGGGCTGAAAATGCGGTCGAGATCGTCGATCTTGCGGCCGCTGACGAGGGCCAGCGCCGCGCCGGCGGCGGCCGCCGTGGCCGCGATCAGGCCGCGCAGCCGCGAGTCGGCCGCGACATCCTCCGGCCGCGGCCGGATCTCCAGCAAAGTGCCGTCGACATCGAGAAAATAGGCGCTTCGCGCTGGCGGCGCGAGTCTTGCCAAACCACCGGAAGCCAGGGACTCGGGAGGCGCCGGCAAATCTACCAGACGCCTGTGTTGGCCATCGACGCCCAAGGCTCCTGTCTCGGCTTCGGCTCGCCTCTCTGCAACAATTCGATCGAAATGGCGTCGGGCGAACGGATGAAGGCCATATGGCCGTCGCGCGGCGGCCTGTTGATCGTGACGCCCGCCTTCATCAATCTGTCGCAGGTTGCATAAATATCATCGACGGCGAAGGCCAGATGGCCGAAATTGCGGCCGCCCGCATAGGCCTCGGAGTTCCAATTATAGGTCAGTTCAAGCAATGGGGATTGCGCAGCTTTGGCGTGGGCGACGTCACCCGGGGCGGCGAGATACACGAGGGTGAAGCGGCCGGCTTCATGCTCGGTGCGCTTCATTTCGACGAGCCCGAGTTTTTCCGTATAGAATTCGAGCGATTTGCCAAGGTCCGCGACCCGCACCATCGTATGCAGGTATTCCATCTCTCCACTCTCCCTTGTCGGCGCATTGCGGTCTGGCGAGCATATAGCATGAACAGCGCGCCGCCGCCGCCCTCGCGCGCCGACGCGCCGCCGAAGATGGCCGAAGATTGCCAATGAGCGAGAGCTTCAAAGTGAAAGACGGCGACCAGCAATTGAAGGAAGGCGCGGCGCTGGCGTCGATCGCGGTCAGCTCGCTGATGACGGCGGCCAAGCTCGTCGCCGGGCTCCTGTCGGGATCGCTGGCGGTACTGTCCGAGGCGGGCCACAACCTCGCCGACATCGGCGCAACGACGCTCACCTATTTCGCCATCAGAATCGCCCATAAGCCGGCGGACGACGAGCACCAATATGGCCACGCCAAGGTCGAGGCGCTGGCCGCGCTGATCGAAACCGGATTTCTGTTCGCGCTTGCGGCCTTCATTCTCGTCGAGGCAGTGCGCCGCCTTGGC
>DAITNE010000092.1:0-6677 GCA_036834765.1 Methylocella sp. | reverse complement strand
TCGTCGGCGGCGCCGGTGATGAGACCGGGCCCGAGCGCCCGCGCAACGCGCCCCACAAGGCCCCAGCGCGACGCCTTTGCCTCGCTGCGATCGTTCTTTTGCCCAACCATTTCGTCCATTGCCTGACTTCGCCTCGCCAAAGCGCCCTAACGATCGCCCAATCGTTAACTGAGGCGAAAGTTCATTGGCGCCGAACATTTGCGGGGAGTTGCTGGCGCAGCGCCGCCTTCTTCACGCGCGGGGCCGAGCGCCTTCGCCGTTCACAAGGAAATTGCCCTGCGAGACCTGCGTCTGCGCCGGCAAGACGGGCGTCTCGGACTCGTCCTTGAGATCGACGCCGCTCAATTTGCGCCGCCGCGCCTCGCGCACCAGATACATCAGCCGGTGCGCGGCGGCGGCGAAGCTTTGACCTTCCGGCCGCACATTCGAGATGCAGTTGCGCGCTTCGTCGGTCAATCCGACGCGCGGCGCGAAGGTGAGATAAAGCCCGAGGCTGTCGGGGGCGCTGAGCCCGGGCCGCTCGCCGATCAGGATAACCACAACCTCGGCTCCGAGCGCCGCGCCGATCTCGTCGCCGATCGCCACCCGGCCCTGCTCGACGAGGGCGACAGGCGCCATGTGCAAACCGGCCTCGACGACCATGGGGCGCACGGCTTCGAGCATCGACAGCGCATGCTCGTTGACGGCGAAGGCGGAGAGGCCGTCGGCGACGACGAAGGCGATGTCGAAGCCGCGCGCGCCCTGATGGGTGAAGTCGGTGAGTTTTTTGCGCGAGGCCTCGTCGAGCCTGCGGCCGAGGTCGGGACGCTGCAGATAGGTCGTCCGGTCGGCGGCGGCGCTATGCAACTCGATCACCGGATAGCCCGCCGCTTCGAGCCGCGCGAAAATGCCGGCTCGATCCATCGGAAGATGCACCGCGTCCCGCGCGCGGGCATGCGCGAACTGGAAATCGAGCAGCGGCTTGGTCGGGATGCTGACGCCGGCGCGGCCGAGCGCGATGCGCGCCTGCGTGAAACGGCGCAGGCTCTCCCAGGGGTTGACGACGACGAGCTTGCCCATAAATGCCCCTCAGGCTCTCACGCGATGCGCGCCAGCGCCGGACGGAACACCGACGACAGCTGCTCGCGCGGATGAATGTGGTCGGTGCCTTCGAAGACGCCGGCGCGCACGAGCCACGCCTCGAATTCGGGCGCCATGCTGAGGCCAAGGACTTCCCGCGCGTAGAGCGCATCGTGGAAGGATGTCGTCTGGTAATTCAGCATGACGTCGTCGGATCCAGGAATGCCCATGATGAAATTGCAGCCGGCGGCTGGAAGCAGGGTCAGCAGCATGTCCATGTCGTCCTGGTCCGCTTCGGCATGGTTGGTGTAGCAGATATCGCAGCCCATCGGCAGCCCGAGCAGCTTGCCGCAGAAATGATCCTCAAGTCCGGCGCGAATGATCTGCTTGCCGTTGTAGAGGTATTCCGGCCCGATGAAGCCGACCACCGTGTTGACCAGCAGCGGATGGAATTTTCGCGCGACCGCATAGGCGCGCGCCTCGCAGGTCTGCTGATCGACGCCGTGATGCGCATTGGCGGACAGCGCCGAACCCTGGCCGGTCTCGAAATACATCACATTGTCGCCAACGGTGCCGCGCTTCAGCGCCAGCGCCGCCTCGCGCCCCTCGGCCAGCACGGCGAGGTCGATGCCGAAACTGCGGTTCGCCGCCTCCGTGCCCGCGATCGACTGGAACACCAGATCGACCGGCACGCCGCGATTGATCGCCTCGATCGACGTCGTGACATGGGTCAGGACGCAGGCTTGCGTCGGAATCTCGTAGGTGTGGATCACGTCGTCGAGCATCCGCAGCAGCGCGCTCACCGCGGGCACGCTGTCGGTCGCGGGGTTGATCCCGATCACCGCATCGCCGCTGCCATAGAGCAGGCCGTCGAGAATGCTGGCGGCGATGCCGGTCGGATCATCGGTCGGATGGTTCGGCTGCAGGCGCGTCGAAAGGCGCCCGGGCAGGCCGATGGTGTCGCGGAAGCGCGTCACGACGCGGCATTTGCGGGCGACGAGGATCAGATCCTGCACGCGCATCAGCTTGGAGACGGCGGCGACCATCTCCGGCGTCAGGCCGGGCGCCAGCTTCGTCAGCGCCGCCTCGTCGGCCGCCGGCCCCAGCAGCCAGTTGCGGAAATCGCCGACGGTGAGGCCGCTGATCGGGGCGAAGGCACCGGCGTCGTGTTCGTCGACGATCAGCCGCGTCACCTCGTCCTGCTCATAGGGAATCAGCGCTTCGTTGAGAAACGCCTTCAGGGGTGCGTCGCTGAGCGCCATCTGCGCCGCGACGCGCTCTGAATCGTCTTCGGCGGCGAGCCCGGCGAGCGCGTCGCCAGAGCGCGCGGGGCTCGCCTTGGCGAGCAGCGTCTTCAAATCCGGGAAGCGGTAGCTCCGCCCCCCTACACTGTGCGCATAGACCATGGCGTCGCCTCGTCAAGCTGGTTCAGATCGTTTCCGCCTTCAGTTCTTCGGTCGACTCGATCAGGTCGTCGAGCGGAGCGGCCTCGCGTCGGCTCTCGGTGGTGAGGAAGTAGCCGTAACCTATCGCCAGCATGACGACGAAGATCACGAAGATGAGGAGGTTGAAATAGATCATCGCGATCATCGCTATGACCGCCGCGAACAGCGCGAACGCCGGGAACACCGGGTAGAACGGCGCGCGGAAGGGCCGGCTCATGTTGGGCTCCGACCGGCGCAGCCGGAACAGGCTGGCCATGCTGATGATGTACATCAATATGGCGCCGAACACCGACATGGTGACGATGTTCGCCGTCAACGGCTGGCCGCCGATCACGATCAGATTGTCACTGAAGATCGCGAGGATGCCGACCGCGCCGCCGGCGAGGATCGCGACATAGGGCGTCTTGAAGCGCGGGTGAACCCTCGCCAGCACGGGCGGCAGATAGCCCGCCCGCGCCAGCGCGAAGATCTGGCGGGAATAGCCGATGATGATGCCATGGAACGAGGCGATGAGGCCGAACAGGCCGAGCGCGACGAGCATGTGCAGCCAGCCGCTTTTTTCGCCGACGATGAATTTCATCGCCTGCGGCAGCGGATCGTTGATGTTAGAGAGTTTCGTCCAGTCGCCGGCCGCGCCTGCGAACAGCATCACGCCGATCGCCAGAAAGAGAAGCGTCAGGATGCCGGTGATGTAGGCGATTGGGATCGAGCGTTTCGGATCCTTCGCCTCCTCGGCCGCCATGGCGACGCCCTCGATGGCGAGGAAGAACCAGATGGCGAAGGGAATCGCGGCGAACATGCCGGAGAACGCCGCCATGCTGAACTGATCTTGCCCGGACCAGCCGCCCTTGACGAAATTCGCGATTGAAAATCCGGGACTGACGACGCCCATGAAGACGAGCAGTTCGAAAATCGCCAGCACCGTGACGACGAGTTCGAACGTCGCCGCGATCTCGACGCCGATGATGTTCAGCCCCATGAAAATGATATAGGCGCCCAGTGCAGCGACCTTCGGGTCGAGCGCCGGGAACTGCACGTTCAGATAGGCGCCGACGGCGAGCGCGATGGCCGGCGGCGCGAACACGAATTCGATCAAAGTGGCGGCGCCTGCGAAATAGCCCCCGTTGGGACCAAACGCATGGCGGGCGTAGGCGAACGGGCCGCCGGCGTGCGGAATGGAGGTCGTCAGCTCCGTGAAGCTGAAAATGAACGTCGTATACATCGCGGCGATAAACAGAGCCGTGACGGTGAAGCCGAGGGTGCCTGCGCTGGCCCAGCCGTAGCTCCATCCGAAATATTCGCCGGAGATGACAAGGCCGACCGCGATCGCCCACAATTGCAGCGTCGTCAAACTCTGCTTCAGCTCGTGGTGAGTCACGACGCCGACGTGATGCCCGTGTTCCTCCTCGACGCCGATGTGAAGCCGATGTTCCTCTTCCATGCGACCACTCCCTGTTGTTTTTTGTTGTCTTTAATTGTTCTCCGACTTCCGATAAGCCTCAAGGTCCAGCCGCGCGCCGCCAAGGCGACTGGTTTCGCAACGCGTCAATCGATCGCGCGGCTCAACTCATGCAAATCGTGCGAGCTGAATGCCCAAAAGCTCCACTCCCGCGTCTTCCTCGCACCGTCGGCGCGAACGCGGCGTAGTGTGAGCCTTTATCAAGCGCGCCGCAAGCGAGCGGGCACCGGCGGCGCCTACCGTATGCGGTGGGGAGGATGCACCCATTCGCTGAGGTGCGGCTGCAGTTCGTGATCCGGGATTTTGGTCAGATCCCTTGCGAGAACGCCGCGCAGCTTATCCGATGCCGCCTTGTCCAGGCTTTCGCGCAGATCGGCCAGAATGTGGCTCGGCGCGACGAGCACCAGCTCGTCGAAGGCGCCTTGTCGCGATGACTGAAGGAGCCAAGCTCCGAGATCCCTGGCGAAGCGTTCTTTGGCGGCTTCGTGCGGGTCGGTGCGAGGCTCGGCGCCATGGCGTGCTGCGGAGGCGCTTTCCTGGACGCGGCCCGGATGATCGGCGCCAAGGTCCGACGAACGCAGATGCGCACTCTTCGAATCGATGCGGTCATGCGTCTGCAGCGCGCCGTCCTCGCGCGGCGCGACGATGCGCGCATGCTCGCCATCGGCGACGACGATCCATAATTTCAGATGTTTCACCATGGCTGCGCCTCGCTTAATGTTTTGCCGGCGACCAGCTGATCCACGGCGCCGGCCGCATCGCGTCGTGCTTTTGCGTGCTTACATCTCATTGCGCCGGAAGGCCATGCGTCAGGTCAATGCGCACCGCCGGCGGCCTCAAAATGCATCTTCAAATTGCATTAAGCATCGCAAAAGAAATCCGGCCGATATCGAAAATCTTCGCCAATCTTTTTAACCGCCTCGGCTAGCCTGTGCGCCGGCGCAAAATGGCGACGCTGCGTCTTGCGCCTTTTTCGATCTTATGGGCGGCAAAGATCAGCCACAATTACAATCTCTTAATAGAGATTAACCATTATGGCGCAGCTTTAGCTGTTGCGGAGCCAGGCGTTCCGCCAAGCGGCACTTGTAAGGGGTCAGAACATGAGCGAGCCAGTAACGACATGGCGGCCGCTGATCGAGTTCGACGAGGGCGAACGGCGCTTTGGCCGGCCCGAAACAGCGCATGCCGACGAGGGCGAGGCGTTCGCCGAAATCATTCGTTTCGCCGGCGACCGGAGCGAGAGCGCATCCGGATATGAGGCCGCGGCCGAAGACGGTGCGCTGGATTCGCCAGCCGCCGCGCCTTCGCCCGCGCAGGTACCGGTCATACGGGGCGATTTCGCCGCCATCGAGGCGGCGCTGCTCGGCGCGGCGCGACCCGGCGCGGCGGCGGCGGAACCAGCGGAATTGCGAAAGACGCCGCCTTGGGCGCGTTTTGACTTGCGCGCCTCGCGCGCGGACGCCGAAACGCCGGCGTTCCGTTTTCCCGCCCTGTCGGTGGAAGGCCCGGACGCCCCGGACGCTCCTCAACAGCCGGCGCCTCTGCTGGCGGAGATCCCCGATGCCGCGTTTTACCCTGACGCTGGCGCGCCATCGGACAATTTCATCCTTTTCGACGATGCGGCCGTATCCGGCAACGCGGCGATCGCCGACGAAGATAAAAGATCGCGGCGTCCCATCTATATCATGGCGGCGCTCGTGCTCGCCGGCATCGCCGGTATGACCGCGACCTCCTTCAGGCGAGATGGCTCCGGAGAGATGTCGCAAGAAGCGTCAAAACCCGCCGCGATCGCGCCGGTCGCACCGATCAGCGGAACGCTCAGGACCGTCAGGGCATAACCGGTGATGGTCCAGGTCCAGTACTGCCTGCGGCGCTGGACCAGGTAACCGGAGGCCACTCTCAGGCCGTACCCGATGAACTCCCCGATGCCTGCGACGGCGCCGACGACTGCCGCCGATGCCCCCAGGGTCGCCAGATAGGGGCCGATGATGCTCCGGGCGCCCTCGTAGACCATGTCGGCGAACAGGCTGACCAGGCCGAAGCAGATGACGAAGTACCACGGGCGCAGCCGCGGGCGACTGCTAACCGGATGCGTCTGAGGCTCTGCCAAGGATCCGGCGCTGAATGCGCAGGTCGTCGCGAATGCCGTAGGGAACCGGGAGGTGCCGGGCGTTCAGCTCTGCGGTGTAGGCCTCGAGCGCCAGCAACAAGCGTGCCCTCGGGGCATCGACCAGACGAGACCGGCCCAGCGGCGCACGACGGGCAACCGTCATGGCGGCTCGCGCGTTGGTGACCTCGTGGAAGAGTGACAGCAGGTGGTCGTACCCGATGCTGGGTTCCAACGCGGAGGCTGGCTCCGACGCCGTGATGGGATCCGACTCGTGGGGCGGAGTCATGGATTCAACCCCCGTCCTGTCGGTTGCACCCTTGTCGGCCGACGAACCTGTCGGCAACCCCGACACTACGCCAGCGGTGCCCCTCTGCGGAGGTTGAAGACATGTGACTTCAGCAAGTCTGTCAACCCATCTCCGGGCCGGTCGACCCTTCTCCGCGCCGGTCAGCCCGTCTCCGGGCCGCCGGGATCGGAGGTGCCGTCCCGTTCGTCCCGTTCGTCCCTTTCCGCCCACTCCAGCAGGGTTTCCAGCGAGTACGCCACCTCATCGATGCCCGCGTGCAGGTCACCCAGGGCGGCGAACCGCGCCGGGACGGTCGCG
>DAITNE010000091.1:0-6758 GCA_036834765.1 Methylocella sp. | reverse complement strand
AAGCCCGATCAGGCGGAGAAGCTGGCCGACGCGACGGCGATCCTCGCCAAGGCGGTCGAGAAGACCGGACGCTACAGCGTGGTCGATCTTGCGGCCTACAAGGACGCCATCGAAAAAGCCTCGCCGCGCTACGCGTGCAACGGCTGCTGGGTTCCGATCGCGAAGGAAGCGGGCGCGACATTCGCGGCGATCTCGACGATCCACAAGGTGTCGAGCCTGATCTCGAGCTTCGACATCTCCATCGCCAACGTCGAAACCGGCAAACTCGTCGCCTATGCGAGCGGCCAGTTCCGCGGCGACACGGTCGAATCCTATACGCGATCCATCGCGTTCCTCGTCGATGAAGAGCTGTTCAAGAATGATGAACCCGTCGCCGCGAAATAGCGCGCGGCGACGCTTATCAAGCGCCAGAGACCTATTCGACAGAATTGCCTTTGGGGCTCTCGGCTTCGGCGTGGCGCCAATGATGCTCGCCGAAGCCCCCCTCGCGATGACCGCCGCCGAAGCTCGCCAACAGCAGACGCCCGAAGCGGCTCTTCTGAGCGTCGTCGAGGCTGTCGTAGAGCGGCTTGGCGGCTTCCGAGAGAGTCTTCAGATTCGCGGCGCGGGTCGCGAGCCTGTCGGAGATGCGTTGCAGGCGCTGCAGCGCGTCGCGATGCTGCTCCCCGTCTTCCTTCCGCTGATCGCGCCATTCGGCGAAGCGCTCGATACGCTGCTTCGCCAGATCGCGAAGGGTCGCCTCGAGCGACGACCAGTTTTTCTCTTGATCGGGCGTTAGTTCAAGGCCCGCTTTGAGCGCTGCGATGCGCGCATCGGTGAAGGCTTTGGCGTTCTCGGCGAAATATTGGGACTGATGTTCAGCTTGGTCGCCCGGAGCGGCGAAGGCGCCGCCGGCGAGGGGAGAAAGGCTGAAGGCGGCGACGGTGGAGACGGCGAGGATCAACTTCTTCATGGCGTGCCCCAAATAGCTTGCTCCCCCGCCGCCAAACTATTCAGTGGCCCCTAGCTCAGGTCAAGTAACGTCGTCGTCATACCGCGCCCGCGTAGGTTAAAAATTTGCAACATTTCAGGATCGCGCGTTAAGGCTTCGCGCGTTAAGGCTCGAAGCCCTCGAAGATCATCTGGTCCGCCCAGATCGCCGCGCGCGTGCGATCGTCTTCCGATCGCACCGTCCATGTCATGACCGGCATGCCGATCCCGCTGCGGCAGAGTTCGGGGGTCGCATGCGGCAGATCGCCGACATGCCAGGACAGGAAATCCGGCCGGACGACCGAAAAATCGCTCAAGGTCGCGAGTTCGATTCGCCGCTTCGGCGTCAATTCGGGCCATTCGCGGGCGTCGTAGCGCGCCTGCGCCACGAGGCCGATCGGGCGCTCGAGCCCTTGAGTGCGAAGGAAGGAGAGCACCGCGGGATCGAAGCTCTTCACGGCGGCGGGGCCGGCGTAGCCGGCGAGTATTGTGAGCGCACGCGCGGCGAGCCGCTCATCGCCGTCAAAGCCGCTCTTGATCTCGATGATGACGGGCGTCTTTCCGGCTAGTTCTTCGAGAAAGGCGGAAAGGCGGGGAATGGTTTCGCCGCAAGCCCTGAAGGCGACGGCGGCGAGTTCGTCCGCCGAATAACGATCGAGGCGCCCCTTCGCATGGGTCAGGCGGTCCAGCGTGAAATCGTGAAACACCACCGCCTCGCCGTCGCTGGTGAGCTGGATGTCGCATTCGACGGAGAAGCGTCCGGCGATGGCGGCTTTCGCCGCCGCGCACGTGTTCTCGACGATGCCGCGCCTCTTGTCGTGGAGGCCGCGATGGGCGATCGGCCGCGCCGTCAGCCAGCCCGGCGCATTCGCGCGGCTTTTCGCGGACGAGCGTCTCACGTTAAGGGGCGATCTCGAACATCGCCTCCACCTCGACGCAGGCTTCAAGCGGCAATTCGGCGACTCCGACGGTCGAGCGCGCGTGGCGGCCGGCCTCGCCCAAAACCTCGACCATAAAATCCGACGCGCCGTTCATGATCGCCGGCAGGGCGGAAAAACCCGACGCCGCGTTGATAAAGCCGCCGAGCCGGACGCAGCGCCGGATTTTATCAAGATCGCCGACCGCCGCCTTCGCCTGGGCCAAAACATTGATGGCCGCGAGGCGCGCGGCCTCCTTGCCGGCTTCGATCGAAACGGCGCCGCCGATCTTGCCTGCGTGTGCGGGATCGAGCTTGCCGTCGGCCCCGAATGGAAGCTGGCCGGAAATGACAAGCAGCGAACCGGCGATGACGAAGGGAACATAATTGGCGACAGGCGCGGCCGGGGAGGGCAGCGTGACGCCAAGGGCCGTCAGTCTCGCTTCCGTCTTGCTCATCGTTGAGATCTCATGTTGATAATTCTCCTGAGGCCTGCTCGCCGGGCGCGTTCGTCGCCCGACGCGCCTACCAATAACAGCCGTTTTCTATTTTCTCGACGGTCTGCGGCGTCTCGGTTTCGTCTGGCCGGATCCAATCCTTATTGATAAAGGCCTGGAATTCAGCACTGTCCTCCCAGCGGCCGCCGTAAACGCCGAACAGAAACTGGGTCGTGCCGCCAAGGTGAACACCGATCCTGCCGCGCGCTTTCGCATGCGTCGCGAGGGCGAGCGAGAAGGCGCCGGCGCCGATCAGCGCGACATCATAGTCCTGCGCGTCCATCTGGCCCTTGAGATCGTCGAGGGCGGCGACCCAATCCTTGTGAACGGGCGTCACGAGTCCTGCGCTCAGCGGCGTGCGAACGGTGTGAAGCGTGAACTCCGGCAATATGCGCGGATCTTTCCAGATCAGCGTTCGCCGCGCGTATTGCCGCCTGATCGAATTCGTAAAGGGCGAAACGACGAGAACGCGCTTGCCCTCCAGCGCGGATGTCCACGGCTCAGGTGAATAGAAGGCGTCGAGACTGATCCTTGGCGTCAGTGCGGCGTTCGGTGCGGAGCGATTGAATATCGTCAGTTCCTTCGGCAAATTACACGAACATAGAATGTCCATTTCTTTGACGGAGTCGCGGAAAATCGCTCCGAACCGGTCGAATAATTCGTCGTCCGGCGGGAACACGCCGGCGTTGAGGTAAAGTAATTCGGCGACATAACGCGAATAGGGCGTCTTTTTGCCGGGCGGCTGCTCCGCCCGTTTCAAGAAATGTAGCAGGCCCTTGAGTTCGGAGAGTCCCATCTTGCCCGCCGCCAGGGGCCGCGCCGAACGAACCGCCTCGGACAGGATAGGGCCGGCCTCGACGAGTGGGCGCCGCGCCTCGCCAAGGGTCTGCGCGCGCCAGATGGCTTTTCGCGTCCGCCAGACGACGGTTTGAACGGCCCGCGACTTTCTCATCAGGTCTCTGGCGGCGACTGACAGCTCGTAAAGCATAGCCTTCCCCAGGGGCGCATAATGTCGCAGGCATTCTTCCGGCTCAGGCCAAAACGCGGCTCGGCTTGTCTCGTGGTTCCAGCAAGAACGCCCGAGAAAGCCTCGGAACGCCAAGGCACCGCTTATGCTATAGAATGCAATTTATCGGTGGAAATCCTGAGCAGGATTTCAATTTTAGCACACTGATTTCTGCGTGTCTTCTGCTCCGCTTCCGGTCCAAGTTTCGATCCGTACCGTCACGCGCCGCGCCGTCGCGCCGCCTGGAGCGGCCTGAGGGGGACCGCGGTCTGCGCCTTGCGGGTTGCCAGCGCCCTCCGTTGACTTTAGGTTCGGCTGGTCTGGCAGGATTCGTTTCCGGGGGGACTCGTTCAGCCGCCGTCCTGACGCTCAAGGATCAACGAACATGTCTCAATCGCATGCACGCCTCCTGATCTCTGGCGCCGTTGTTTGCCTTTTCGCCCTCGCCGCCCGCAGCGGGGCCGATGCGCGTGAGGATGCGCCGGAGGTCAAGCCGGATCAGGTCAAGATGGATCAGCTCAAGGCCAATCCGGGCGAGGCGATCGAGTTGACTCCGCATCGCGCCATCTACGAGCTGACGCTTTCGAAATCGGTCGGCAGCAAAAGTCCGACCGCAGCGCATGGCCGCATCGCCTTCGATTTCGGTGGTTCGCCATGCCAGGGCTATGTGCAGAATTTTCGGCAGTTGACGGAACTGCAGCCGGCGGAAGGCCCAACCCGCGTATCGGACATGCACTCGGCGACATTTGAAGATTCGGACGGCAAAAGTTTCGATTTCAAGATGCAGACGAAAGTCGACAATGAGGCCGGCGAGTCGATCGACGGCAAGGCCGTGAAGGCCGGCAATGGTCCCTTGCTCGTCAGTCTCGACAAGCCGAAACGAAGCCAATTGGACCTTGGCGACGACGTCGTTTTCCCAACCGAACACCTGAAGCGCATTATCGCGGCGGCGGAGGCCGGCCAGAATCTGATCGAGGTCAAGGTCTTCGACGGATCGGACACCGGCGACAAGCTTTATGAGACGACGACCTATATCGGCCACCCGACCACGGCGCCCGTTCCGGAAAAGGCTGCGCAAGTCCCGGAGCTCGCCAAGATGGAGCGCTGGCCAGTCTCGATCAGCTATTTCGAAGCCGGAAAAAAGGACGAGAGTCCAAGCTACGTCCTGTCTTTCGATCTGTACCAGAACGGCATTTCACGCGCGCTGAAGCTTGACTACGGCGATTTTGTTCTCTCCGGCGAACTGTCGAGCCTCGAGATCCTGAACGAACCCGCCTGCTCCAAATAATTCTCATCCGTCATTTTGGCTTTTGCGCCGCATGAGATAATCCGTCTCATGCGTCGTCGGCGCGCGGGTGCCGCCCGTGGAAATCCGTCGGTGACGATCGTTCGCGTCCGAGCGGAGCAGGGGTCATGCGCATTCTGGTCACCAACGACGATGGCGTTCATGCGCCGGGCCTCGCCGTTCTGGAGCGGATCGCGCGCAGTTTGTCGGACGACGTCTATGTCGTCGCGCCTGAAACGGATCAGTCGGGCGTCGCGCATTCGCTCTCGCTCAACGATCCCTTGCGCATGCGCAAGATTTCCGAACGCCGCTACGCCCTCAAGGGCACGCCCACCGATTGCGTCATCATGGGGGTGCGCCGCATCCTCGACGCCGCCAAGCCCGACGTCGTTCTCTCCGGGGTCAATTCAGGGCAGAACGTCGCCGAGGACGTCATTTACTCGGGCACGGTAGCCGGCGCGCTGGAAGGAACCATATTGGGCATTCCGTCGATCGCGCTGTCGCAGGCCTACGGCCGGCGGACGACCCGCGAGGAGGCCTTCTGGAGCTGCGCCGAGGTCCATGCTCCGGCGCTGATCGAGAAGATCCTCGCCGAAGGCATCGCGCCCAATATCGTCATCAACGTCAATTTCCCCGATTGCCCGCCCGACGAGGTGCAAGGCGTCGCCGTGACGGTGCAGGGCCGGCGCGGCTACATCGTCAAGATCGACGCGCGGGCCGACGGGCGCGGCAATCCCTATTACTGGATCGCCTTCGATCGTCCGCTGTCGCCGCCAGGGCAGGGCACCGACCTAGAGGCGCTGGCGCAAAACCGCATCTCGGTCACGCCGCTCCGCCTTGACCTCACCGACACGCCGACCTTGACGCGCTATGCGCAGGCGCTGCGCTGAGCTAGCCTTGAAGCCATGTCGCCAATCATGTCGCCGACAACGCCGCAATTCGACCCGCCGTCAGGCGAATCCGCCGCGATGGCGCAGGCCAAGGCGGCCTTCCTGTTGACGATGCGCGCGCGGGGCATTCAGGACGTCAATGTGCTGCGCGCGCTCGAAACCGTGCCGCGCGAAATCTTCGTGCCGCACCGCTACCAGGATCTGGCGCGCCGGCATCTGGCGCTGCCGCTGCGCTGCGGCCAGACGCTGCCCGAGCCCTTTCTCGCCGCGCGGATGATCGAGGCGCTGGAGCTCGCGGCGCATCATCGCGTGCTCGAAATCGGCGCGGGTTCGGGCTACGCGACTGCGCTCATCGCGCGCATCGCCCGCGAGGTGGTCTCGCTTGAGCGCTTTCAGAGCCTCGCTATCGAGGCTGCCGCGCGGCTGGCGCGGCTGGGGTTCGATCGCGCCAGCGTCGCCTGGGGCGATGGCCTGGCGATTCCGCCGGAGGCGGGGCCGTTCGATCGCATCATCGTGCAGGGCGCGCTCGCGGAGGCGCCCGCAAGTCTCGTCGCGCTGCTTGGGCCCGGCGGCGTCCTCGTCATGGCGCGCCCCGATCCCGGCGATCCTCACCGCCAGCGTGTCGTGCGGCTGACGCGCAACGGCGCCGGCGGCCTCGACGCCGTCGAGATCTGCCTCTGCCGCCTCCAGCCGATCCTGCCCGGCGCCTCGCGCTGTTTGTGAGGCGCTGATCCGGCGTCATCGCCACGCATCCCGAGTAGATCGTTCCGCTATTAAGGATTTGAAGGATCAGATAAAACTAACCTTAACTAAATGTTAAGCAGGCCTAAGGTGCATCTTCATATTTTCACTTTCCCGTTCATAATAAACTCTCCCTTAACCCACAGCGCCTTTAATGCCGGCTCAGCTACTGCGTTGGTGGGTTGCGTCATGAGTCACATCGTTCCGATTTTTTGCTCACGCGTCGCGTTTCGGCTCACCCTGATCGGCGCCTCGGCGGGCTTGCTCGCGGGCTGCGCGGGATCCGAGCGGATGGCCGACCCCTTCAGCAATCCGTTCCAGGCGGCGCAGACCGATCCGTCGCCGACATCGAGCATCAATCCGTCGGCGCCAGTGACGCCGGTGCAATCGCGGCCCCTGAGCGCCCCCGTAGCGGCGGCTCCCAGGCCGACCGCCGCGGCCGCGCCCGCCCGTA
>DAITNE010000090.1:0-6861 GCA_036834765.1 Methylocella sp. | reverse complement strand
AAGGACCTGCCACTGAGAGGACCGGGCAGGCGTTCGCGGCCACGCGCGAGGCGAAGGTCTCGCCCGGGCAGGTCACGATGGGCGCCCCCGCCCAGAGCGCGTCGCTCGCGGTCGTGTGCGCCCCGCAGGGCGCCGTGTCGAGCGCGAGATCGGCGAGCTGGAGCCGCGAGAGGTGCCCCGCCTGCGCCATGTCCGGCGCGAAGACAAGGCGCTCCGGGCTGACGCCCCGACGCAGCGCCTCGTTGCGCAGATTGCCGCGCGCGCCGTCCGAATCGATGAGCCAGAGCACGCTGTCCGGCACGCATTGGAGCAGCCGGCACCAGAGGCCGAACAGCTCGGGCGTCAATTTGTAATGCTGGTTGAAGCTGCAGAACACGAAGCCCGTCGCCGGCAGGCCCATTTCCGCGCGGCCGGGGCTTTGGCCGAGCGGCGCGCCGCGCCCATGCGGCTGATAGGAGTTCGGCATATAGGCGAAGGATTCGGAATAGTCGGCGGCGCTGGCGGGCGGCGTCATGAACCGGTCGGTCACGATATAATCGCAGACATCCGCGCCAAGCGTGCCGGGATAGCCAAGATAGTTCACCTGCACGGGCACCGGATGCAGCAGCAAAATGCCGGTGCGCGCGTCCAGCGTATAGCCCTTGAGGTCGATCAGAATGTCGATCCCGTCCGCGTGGATGGCGCGCGCGGCCTCGATATCGGTGAAGGAACGGACATCGCTGAAGGCGTCGAAGGTCTTTTGCAGTCTTTTGCGCATCGTCCTGCCATCGTCCGCGCCATAGGAATAGGCGCGCACGTCAAAGCGGGCGCGGTCATGCGCCTCCAGCATCTCGACGAGCAGCAGCGCAGTGGCGTGGTCCTGAAAATCGCTGGAGAGATAGCCGAGGCGGATTTTTGTCCGTGCGCCGCGGTCGAAGCGGAAATCGAGGCCCGCGCGTTCCGGGCGGGAGGCGGCGAGCCGGTCCCTGATCCAGAGTTCGGAGCAAGCGCGCTGCTCCGCCGCGGTGACGCCGGGCTCGGAGAGCAGATGGAACGGCGCCAGCCTGCCGGATTCGCCGCGCGCCATAATCCCGCGCAGATGCGGCGCGCCTTCGCCGAAACCGTCCCATTCGCACATGCCGCGCTTGCGGCCGATCGACTTCATTGCCAGCCTTCCGCGCGGCGAGGCGGCCCTTGCGAGGCCGCGAAACCATCATGAAGGGAAAAGGAGCCGGAGTCGCTGGTGAAATCGGCAAGGGGAATTGATGCGCGGATTTGCCCCGGGGCGGTAGAGGCTGGCGGCGGCGACCGGATGTCGGGGTCCGGGCTCTTATTCCCTGAGCGATCCTGGACCGCTGACGAACGGACTGTCCCGAAGATAAAATCGCAGGAGGCGGTTCGCATCCCGCGAAATGCCGATCCTGATGCTCTGCCCGATTTCGCCGGGTTCGTGGCCACCGCGTCCGAGCCATAGAGGGCCTTCTCGGCAAAGATCGAGCCCGTCGAGCGATCGATCGACCCGCATCGCCGCAGTGAGCCTTCCTGGTCCTCGCGCCAGGTCGCGCAAACGCTCGACGCCGCGATTTAGCTGCATGATCGGGATGCCTTCGAGCGGCTCGAGCGCCCTGATCAGGACGCCGGCTCCGATCCCGGGCGTCTCGCTCGAGACATTCAGCATGTATGAGCTGCCGTAGGCGAGATAAATATAGGCGCGCCCACGCTCGAGAAACAGCGAACGATTGCGCCGGGTCATCCCCCGGTAGGCGTGCCCGGCGGCGTCGCCGACGACATACGCCTCGGTCTCAACAATACGGCCGCTGGCGACGCCTTCAGGCAACTCCCGCACCAATACCTTGCCAATGAGATAGCGGGCGAGCGAGACCGTATCAATCGGCAGCTCCGAGCGAGCGAGCGAGCAGCGGGTGGCCATCCTTACGGCGGCCAGGTTTCAGGGCATCCGCTCGACCCATTGCGCGCGCGAAGGCCCCGGCTCGAACGGATCGCCGAAATACTGGGTCTCGCGGGCCACCTTCCCATCGAGGAACTCCATGATGCTCACGGTGTAAGACGGCCGCCCGTCATAGGTCAGGACATATTCGGTGACCCAGAGGTCGCCCGCGCCGATGATCCGCCGCACTGTGAAGCGTTTCCGGTTCGGCTGCGCGGCGCGAGACGACTGAATCTTCCGCCGCCCGCGGATGCGCTCGCCCGATTGAGGATATTCGAGCACCGCATCCTCTCGGTAAATCTGGTGCTCAGCCTCAAAGTCGTTGGCGTCGGAGGCGGCCCAGTGGCGATCCAGAGCCGCTCGAATCTCTCGGTCTTCCATATCAAATCTCCTCATACCATGCGCTGGGCTGGAACAGGCCTTACAAATGGTGCAGGAGGGCCAGTCCCAGCGCGAAGGCCGAGTGGCCGAGAAGGGTCCGTTATGCGACATTCGAACTACCCTCCGAGCGCGACTCTGGCCGGGCGGCCGCAAATGCGGTAAAGTTCCAGCTTGTGACGGCGCTTTCTCGTTTGGAAGGCCGCCTTGGCTTCCTAATTTACCAATTTTCAGCGCAAACGGGCTCCGCTTCGCGCCAAAATATTTGAGGAGATGGCCGAATGAGCGATTTCGCCACGACTCTGACCCTGATCGGCGGCCCGACCCTGCTCATCGAAATCGGCGGTTTTCGGCTGCTGACCGATCCGACCTTCGATGCACCGGGCGACTATCAGTCCGGGCCCGTCACGCTGCGCAAGACGCAGGGGCCCGCGCTCTCCGCCGCCGACATCGGGCGGATCGACGCGGTGCTGCTGACGCATGATCAGCACGCCGACAATCTCGACCCCGCCGGGCGGCGGCTCCTCGCCAAGACGCCGATCGTCCTGACGACGCGTATCGGCGCCGGACGGCTCGCCGCCGAAGGGCTCGGCGTCGCGCGGGGCCTCGCGCCCTGGGAAAACATTGAAATCACTGGGGCCGATGGCGCGAAGCTCCATGTCACCGAGACGCCGGCCCGCCATGGCCCGGTTGGGATCGAGCCAATCACGGGCGACGTCATCGGTTTTCTGGTTGGCCTCGACCGGCCGGGCGACGCGATCTACGTCAGCGGCGACACGGTCTGGTGCGAAGGCGTCGCCGAGGTCGCGCGGCGCTACCGGCCGCGCCTCGTCATCCCCTTCGCGGGCGCGGCGCGGACGCGCGGGGCGTTCCACCTCACCATGGACGGCAATGACGCGATCGAGACGGCGCACGCCTTCAAGGATGCGTTGATCGCCCCGGTTCATACCGATGGCTGGGCGCATTTCACCGAGAGCGGAGCGGAGCTGGCGGCGGCTTTCGAAGCGCTCGGCCTCGGCGAGCGGCTGCGGACCCTGAAGCCCGGAACGGCGCTCCCGCTGGCCCTTTAAAAGCGCCTCACCAGATCCAAAACAGAAGCGCCCAGCTCAGAACGCCGACAGATGCCGCGAGCGCGACGCTGAGGGCGGCGGCCGCGCGCCGGAGCCTGTCGCCGGTCGAGCGCCCCGCGATGCGCCAGGCGAGCAGGATCGACCACAAGGCGGCACCGGCGAGGAGGCCCGCGCGTAGAAGGCTGAGGAAGCCGAAGGAGACGCCCTCGGCTCGCAGCAGGGAGACGGTGGTGGCGCTAAGCCCCAGGAAAACGCCGCAGGCCGCGATCGGAATGAGGCTCTGCGCGAGATGGTGGAAGCGCGCGCGCGACCACACGCCGAGGCTGCGCGTCGCCGTATAAAGGCAGGCCGAGACGAAGGCGCCGATGACGAGCGCGGTCGCCGCGATATAGAAAAGCATCACGGCACCGTCGAGCAGGGTCAGCTGGTCGTTGACATCGGGGTAATTGGTAAAGATCCACCAGGGCGCGCTCGGCTGCAGCGGCCATAGGACGCCCAAATCGATGAGCCAGGTTGCCAAAGCCTGCTTGATGTCGATGTACCAGGGGCTCGCGCTCCAGTGGAAGGCGCCCGCCGCGACGCCCATCAGCCCGAACACGATCAGCAGCGTCTCGACCGGCTTCGGCGCCGCCCCCGCGACCTCGACGATCTCGCGGTTGGGCGAGCGGGGGCTAAGTTCGATGGCGTTGCGGAAGCCGCTGCAGCGCCCGCACATGTGGCAGTCGTGATTGCCTTTCATCGTCCGCAGCGGCACGAGCGGGGCGCAATTGACCGGCGTGACGCCGGCGTTATGGGCGTGGCGCGAGCGCGCCCAAGCCTCTTCATCGACCCTGAAATGGACGGGCGCGAGCTTGGCGAGGAGGCCGAAGACGCCGCTGACGGGGCAGAGATAACGGCACCAGACGCGCTTGTTGCGCCCGTATAGCCAGCCGACCGCGATGGCGCCCACCGTCGAGCCGCCGAGGATCAAAAGCGCCGGCTTTGGATATTGATAGACGCTGATCATCTGGCCATAGACGGTGGTGCCGACGAAGGCGACGAAGGGCCAGCCCTTCCAGGTTAGCCAGCGCGGCACGGAAAGGCCGCGGCTGTGGCGACTCGCCATCTCGGTCAGGGCGCCCTCGGGGCAGAAGATGCCGCACCAGGCGCGCCCGACCAGCACCATGCTGAGCAGCACGAACGGCCACCACAACCCCCAGAAGGCGAATTGCGCGAAGAGCGTGAAATTGGTCCAGATATGCGCCGCGCGTTCCGGCAGAGGCAGAAAGGCTGGAACTGAGACGAGGACGAGATAGGCGAGGACGACGCCCCACTGGACGCGCTGGATCAGCTTCTGGTTGCGCCGCAGCCAGTCGCCGAGGCGCGCGAGCGCGCCGGCCGAAGGCGAGGACGGCCGCAGGGGTTCGGGCACCGCAAGGCCCGGATCCGCTTTAACCGCGAATCGGTAAGCCGACATGAGGATCAGGTCCCGGGCGCGGCCATGATGCGCAAACGCTCCCTCATTTGGCGACGATCACGGCTTTTGGCGCATCGGGGTGGAAATCGTCGAAGAACTCATATTCGCCGGGATCGAGCGTGCGGAAGACGAGGATCGACGTCGAATTCGGCGAGAGGACCTTTTCCTTGCGCAATTCGGTGCTCTCGAACTCCGCCGGCGTGTCGCCCGTATTGCGCAATTCGAGCGTGAAGCGCGTGTTGGCGGGCACCTCGACGCGCAGCGGCGAGACCTTGCCGTCGTGGAACTCGAGCGTGAAGGAGGGCGCGTCATCGGCGCGCAGGGGCACCGACGCGAAAACCGCGAGGAACAGGGCCGCGGGCAGGCGAAGCGCCGAAATTGGTTTCACATCATCCTCTCCTCGGCCGAAGCGGCCCCCGCATATATAGGCGCCAACTTAGCTCAATAAGCGCCCTTCTTGCCAATTCCGGCGAAGGTGAATTCATATTCGACCGTGAATGTCTTGAACCATGGTCCGACGCCGGTCTCCTTATCGACATGGCGGCCGAAATGGGCGTGGGGGTTCTGGTCCGGCGGGACGATCGTCAGGGCGAGCTTGTATTTGCCGGGGCCGAACAGCTTGACGTTGTCGCCATAATGCGGGCCGTCGTCGGCGACCATCGGCATGAACATGCCTTTCAGCGTCTGGCCGTCGTCGAGCTTGGTCAGAACGTAATCGACGCCAAGATAGGGAATCCAGTCGCCCTGCGCGAAGCCGTTGGTGTTGCCCTTGGCCGCGTGGATATCGGCCTCGAGGTGAACGTCGGAATCCTTTGCCGGACGCATCACGTCGGGCGGGTCCATTTCGATCGGCTGCAAATAGACGGCGCCGATCTCCATGCCGCCCTTCTCCTGCGCCTGGCCGATCGGATATTCCTTGGCCATGGCGGGGGTCGCGGCGGAAGCTGCGACGAACGCGGCTGCGGAAAGAAGCAAAAGAGCAAAGCCAGACCGTCTCATATTTTCTCCTTGTGCGACGCCGCGCGGCGGTGGCGCGCCAGTAACGGGAGGCGACGACCGCCGTCTCGCCTGCCGACTACTTTTAGATGATCAGGCTATGACTTGAAAGTGCGGAATGAAACTTTATAATTGCTCTAATAAGTCAAGTTTAGAAGCATTTTAAACTGGAACTCTTTTCCGAAACTGAGGGGTCTGAAAACAGCCTTGGCTTCTTGTTTGGCGCGTCGAGGGCGGCGCGAAGACGCGCCCGATCCGCCTCGCTATTTGGTATGGCGAAGCGAAGCCAGTCAGGGCGCGCTTCGAAACGCCGCACCCAGATCCCCGCCTCGCCCAGCGCCTGAAACCGGCGCGGCGCGTCGGGGGCCGCTGCCAGCCGGAACAGCGGCGTCACGCCGCAAAGCGTGAAGCCGGCGGCGGCGAGGATCGCGTCGAGCGAAGCGGCGTCCGCCGCCAGCTTCTCGCGCGTCGCGGCGAGCCATGCCGAATCGCAGAGCGCCTCGACGCCGATGGCGATGGCCGCGCCCGAAACCGGCCAACAGCCGAGCGCCGCGCGCAGCTTCAGCGCCATATCCGCCGGCGCGATGGCGAAGCCGAGCCGAAGCCCCGGCAGGCCATAGGCCTTGCCGAAAGAGCGCAGGACGAGGGCTCGCGGGGGTCTGACGCCGGGAGGAAGAAAATCGGCGAAGGCTTCATCGACGACGAGAAGCTTGCCGCGCCTTTGCAATGTGTCGGCGAGCGCGCCAAGGCGGTCCGGCGCGACGATCCGCCCATCGGGATTGTTCGGATTGACGATGATCGCGACATCCTTGTCTTCGAGTTGGCCGACATCGTCGACGGTGGAGACCGCGGCGCCGCTGGCGGCCCAGACCCGCGCATGCTCGAAATAGGTGAAGCCGAGCACGCCCACCCGCCGCGCCGGGAAGAGGTGCGGAAGCCAGCTGATGATCGCCTGCGTCCCCGGCGCCGCGACGACGCGCGTCTCCGGCGCGAGGGGCCAGGAGGCGGCTGCGGCCCCCTCCAGCGCGGCCAGC
>DAITNE010000089.1:0-6903 GCA_036834765.1 Methylocella sp. | reverse complement strand
CGCCAGACGCTCGGCGTTCATCATCGCGAACATCGCGCGCATGCCCTTGTGCGGCTCGCCGACCAGCCAGCCCTTGGCCTCGTCGAAGTTCATGACGCAGGTGGAGGAGCCCTTGATGCCCATCTTGTGCTCGATCGATCCGCAGGCGACGCCGTTGCGCGGGCCAAGCGAGCCATCCTCTTTGACGAGATATTTGGGCACAAGGAACATGCTGATCCCTTTGGTCCCCTTTGGCGCGCCGGGGAGCCTCGCCAGCACCAGATGGATGATGTTCTCGGTCAAATCATGCTCTCCGGCGGAGATGAATATCTTCGTGCCGGTGACTTTGTAGGCACCGTCCTCCGTCGGCGCCGCTCGGGTGCGCAGCAATCCGAGATCGGTGCCGCACTGCGGCTCGGTGAGGCAGATCGTGCCGGACCATGCGCCCTCGACCAATTTCGGCAGATAGGTCTGCTTCAGCGCGTCCGATCCGAAATCGTGCAGGGCGACATATGCGCCTTGCGTCAGGCCGGGATAGAGGCTGAAGGAGAGGTTGGCCGAGCAGATCATTTCGACGATCAGCGTATCGACGGCCTTCGGGAGACCCTGCCCGCCATATTCGGGATCGCAGGCGATCGAGGTCCAGCCGCCCTCGCGGAACTGACGGTAGGCGTCCACGAAGCCTTTGGGCGTGCGGACGACGCCGTTTTCGAGCGTGCAGCCCTCCTCGTCGCCGGAGCGGTTCAACGGATGCAGCACCTCCTCGCAGACCTTGGCGGCTTCCTCAAGAACGGGATCGATGAGGTCACGCGTGAACTCCTCATAGCCCGGCAGGCTGGCGATGTCGTCGCCGCCCATCAACTCGAAGAAAACGAAGCGCATATCGCGCAGGGGAGCCTTGTAGCTGGCCATTTTTCGATCCTACTCCGCAACGCTCGCGCCTGAACTTGGTTTTTTGACGCATGGACTCATCGTGAAAATCGGCGCCGTTCCGCGGGCGCGCTTTCTTGTTCGAGCATGATCCTATCCGAAAACTCTGCAACGTTTCGGGATCATGCTCTAATTACGCAGCGGCTTGCTGGTCGTCAGCATGTGCTCGATGCGCGCCAATGTTTCGGGCCGCCGGATGAGTTTCCTGAAGCTTTCGCGCTCGAGCTTCAAGAGGCCATCCTCGTCGATGGTCTCGGTAATGTCAGTTTCGCCGCCTGACAGCACTTCGGCCAGCGCCCCCGACACCACTTGATCGTAAGGCGTCGCCTTGCCGAGCCGCGCGAAGCCGTCGACCGCCATTTTCATGGCGACCTTCGCGCTGGGGCCCGGCAGGTTCAGGAGCTGCGGCTCCGGCGGCTGATAGCCAGCGGCGAGTTTCAACGCCCGCGCCTTGGCGTCGGCGAGCAGGCGATAGCGGTTCATGGTGATGCCGTCGGTGGATTTCAGGAACAAAAGCTCCTTGGCTTCGGCGGCCGATTTGGCGACCGTCGCGGTGCTGATCGTCTCGAAGACTTTAGCGATCGGCGGCATCGGGCCTTTCGGCAGGCGCCCCAGCGCGAACCAGCGCTGCAGCATCTCCTTGCAGCCGCCCCAGCCCGGGATGAGGCCAACGCCCACTTCGACGAGTCCGACATAGGTCTCGGCATGGGCCTGCACCGCGTCGCAATGGAGCAGGATTTCGCAGCCGCCGCCGAGCGCCATCCCCGACGGCGCTCCCACCACCGGGAAGGGCGCGTATTTCAGCATGCGATATGTCGTCTGGCCTTGCGCCACGAGATTTTCGATCTCCGTCCAGGCGGCGATGTTCGCCGCGAAAAGCGCGAGGCCGAGATTGGCGCCGACCGAGAAATTGGCGCCTTCATTGTAGATCACCAGCGCCTTGAAGTTCCTCGCGACCTCGTGGATCGCGCGCATCAGCAGGTCCATCGTGTCGGGATCGAGCGCGTTCATCTTGCTCGTGAACTCGAAGCAGGCGACGCCATCGCCGATATCCCACAAGGCGGCGGAGCCGTTCTTCAACACGGGGACCGCGTTGAGCTTCAAATCCTCCAGCATGATCACGCCTTCGGGGCGCACGAGATCGTGGTAGGCGCCGTCAAGGCCGAGGGTTTGTCGGCGCCCCTCATGGACGCGGTAGAACGGGGCCCCGTCCGCGACGCGAAGGATGGCGGGAACGGGGACGCCGCCCTCCTCCAGCTTCGCCGTAAACCACGCGCCGCCGAGTTGGTCGATCAGTTCGAAGGGGCCATATTTCCAGTTGTAGCCAAGCCGCATCGCCTCATCGATGGACTCTATGTCATCGGCGGCGTCGCCGACGAGCGCGGCCGCATAGGCAAGCGTCGGCGCCAGCACGGCCCGCGCGTAGCGGCCATGCGGGCTGTCATGTTCGAGCAGCTTCGAAAGGCTCCGCCCGCTTTCCTCGATCGCCTCGAGGCGGGGCTTGCGGGCAGGCCGGAACGCGCCGGTCGCAAGATCGATCGCCTCCTTCAGTTTTCCCTTGTCGCGATTGATGCGATAGAAGCCGCCCTTGCCCTTACGGCCGGTATAGCCCTCCGCGATCAGCTTCTCGACCAGCGGAACCGGTGTGTTGACGGCGTGGAACGGATCGTCCTTTGACAGCGCGGCGGCAAGGCTCGCATTGATATGCGGCATCAGGTCGAGGCCGACGAGATCGAGCAGGCCAAAGACGCCAGTTTTTGGAACGCCCATCGGCTTGCCGATGATGGCGTCGACCTCCTCAATGTCGAGGCCAGAGCGAAAAGCCTCGGTCACCGCTGTTTGCAGCCAGTAGACGCCGAGCCTGTTGGCGATGAAGCCGGGGCGGTCCTTGCAGCGCACAACGCTCTTGCCGAGCATCACATCGGCGAAATGCGAGACGCTCGCCACCGCCTCGGGGCTCGACTTTTCGCCGGCGACGAGTTCCAGAAGCCGCATGTAGCGCGGCGGGTTGAAGAAATGGGTGATGAGAAAATCCCCGCCGAAGCGCGCCGGCAGACCCTCGATCAGATTGGTCAGCGGGATCGTCGAGGTGTTGGACGAAACCACGCTGCCCGATTTGCGCGCGGCTTCGATCTTGGCGTAGAGCGCCTGCTTGATGTCGAGGCGCTCGATCACCGCCTCGATGATCCAGTCGCAGTCGCCGATGAGCTGTAGATCATCCTCTATGTTGCCTGTCGTCACGAATTTGGCTGCCGACTTGCTCATGAAGGGCGCGGGGTCCGCTTTCAGCAATTTCTCCACCGCGCCCTCGGCGATGGCGCTGCGGTTGGGATTATCCTTGGCGACGATATCGAGCAGCACGACCGGCACGCCGGCATTCGCGATATGGGCGGCGATGCTCGCGCCCATCACGCCCGCGCCGATGACAGCGACCTTCTTTATCTCCGCCATCACGCCGCCTCCAGCACGGTGGCGATGCCCTGACCGCCGCCGATGCACTGGGTCGCGAGCGCGTATTTGCCCTTCTCGCGCTTTAAGAGCGAGGCCGCCTTGCCGAGGATGCGCGCGCCGGTCGCCCCTAACGGATGGCCGAGCGCAATGGCGCCGCCGTCGATGTTGACCTGATCCAGCGAAAGCTTCAGGTCGCGGATGCAGGCGATCGCCTGCGAGGCGAAGGCTTCGTTCAGCTCCACGACGTCGAGCTGGCCGACGTCGATCCCGGCGCGCTGGAGCGCCTTGCGCGAGGAGCCGACCGGACCGATGCCCATGATCTCCGGATTGCAGCCGCAGACGGCGATGGATTTGATCGCCGCGAGAATATCGAGGTTATGGCGCTTCGCGTAATCCTCCGTGCAGATTATGAGGGCGGCGGCGCCGTCGGTGAGCGGCGAAGAGGTTCCGGCTGTGACGACGCCATGTTCGTTGAAGGCGGCCTTCAGCCCGGCCAGCGTTTCGAGGGTGGTTTCGGGACGGATGCAGCCATCCTGTGTGACCCGCCCCTTCTTGCCTTCGATCGGAATGATCTCGTCCGCGAATTTGCCCGACTCGCGGGCGGCCGCCGCGCGCTGTTGCGAGCGAAGCGAGAACTCCTCCTGCTCGGCCCGGGCGACCTCCCATTTCGCCGCGACGTTCTCGGCCGTGTCGCCCATGCCCATGTAGGCTCCCGGCTCGCGCACGGAAAATTCCGGGTGCGGCAGCGGGTTGAAGCCCATGATCGGCACGCGGCTCATGCTTTCGACGCCGGCCGCGATGAACACTTCGCCGGCGCCCATCGCGATCGCCCCCGCGGCGATATGCGCCGCGGTCATGGAGGAGCCGCAGAACCTGTTGACCGTCGCCGCGCCTAGAGATTTCGGCAGGCCCGCCATCAGGCTGACGAGGCGGGCGAGGTTCAAGCCCTGCTCGCCTTCGGGGAACGCGCAGCCAAGCAGCAGATCCTCGATGTCCCCAGGAGGAACGCCGGTCCGCGCGACCAGCGCGCCGACCACCTGCGCCGCCAGTTCGTCCGGCCGGACGGTTGCGAGTTCGCCCTTCTTGGCGAGGGTGAACGGGGAGCGCGCGTAACCAGCGACAACCACCTTTTTCATCGAGATCCTCCGGGCCAGTTTTCCGGCCGCACATTAGCAGATGAGGAAGCCGGGCACCGCCTGTTGATGGACGTTCGGGGCCGAATCACGTCCTGCCTATTAGAACCGCGTCGACGGAAAAACGATCCGAACGGATTGACAGGTGACTAAATAGTCACCTATTATTCAGCCATGGATGAGGTGTTCAGAGCCCTCGCGGATCCGACGCGTCGAAGCTTGCTCGACGAGCTGTTCAGGGAGGATGGGCAGAGCTTGAGCGCGCTCCAGGAGCGGCTGCCCATGACGCGCTTCGGCGTCATGAAGCATCTGAAACTGCTCGAGGAGGCGGGTCTCGTCGTGACGCGGCGGCGCGGCCGCGAGAAGCTGCACTTTCTGAATCCCGTCCCGATCCGGCTCGTCCACGACCGGTGGGTGAGCAAATACGCCGAACCCTTCGCCGCGACGCTGAGCGACCTCAAACGCCGACTGGAGGACAGGACGATGGAGAAGATTTTCGAAATCTACATCAAGACGACGCCCGAGCGCCTCTGGCAGGCGATCACCGATGCCGAGATGCGGCGCAAATACACGTTCGGAGCCGTGGTCACATCCGAATGGACGGCGGGCTTGCACTACGAGGGCGTCGGCCACGGCGCGCTGATCTTCGAGGGCGAAAATCTGGAGGTCGATCCGCCGCGCCGGCTCGTCCAGAGCTTTCGGGCCCTGTGGGGCGAAGACGTGAAGAGCGAGGGAACCTCCCGGGTCACCTGGGAGATCGAGCCGATCGGCGATTCATGCCGCTTGACGGTCACCCATGATCAGCTGCGCGAAGGCGCCAACGCTCAGCTCTACGGCGGCTGGCCGATGGTACTGTCTGGCCTCAAAACTCTGCTTGAGACCGGCGAGCTTCTGACGACGCCCGGATCGCTGCGCTGGCTCGACAGACCGAGCCCGGCGCCCTGAAGTCACATATTGGGGTAGTTCGGGCCGCCGCCGCCTTCTGGAACCGTCCAGTCGATGTTCTGGGTGGGATCCTTGATGTCGCAGCTTTTGCAATGGACGCAGTTCTGCGCGTTGATTCGCAACGCTGGGCCATCGACGATCTCATAGACGCCAGCCGGGCAGTAGCGCTGCTCGGGGCAATCATAGACGGCGAGGTTGATTTTGATGGCGACGTCCGGATCCTTGAGCTTCAGATGCGAAGGCTGGTTTTCTTCATGGTTGGTGTTGGAGACGAACACCGAGGAGAGCCTGTCGAAGCTGACGATTCCATCGGGCTTTGGATAGGAAATCGGCTTCGACTCCGCCGCCGGCTTAAGCGCGAGATGGTCGGCCTTGTGATGCAGCGTCCAAGGTGCCTTGCCGCGGAAGATGTAGGCGTCCAAAGCGGAATAGGCCATAGCCGGCCAGAGGCCCCATTTGAACGCGGGCTTGACGTTGCGCGCGCGCGAAAGCTCGTCCCACAGCCAGCTCTTCTTCAGCGCCGCCGGATAGGTCGCCGCCTCGCGCACGCCTTCGGACTTTTCGTGCAGCAACGCCACGACGCTTTCGGCCGCGACCATGCCCGACTTCATCGCGGTATGGCTGCCCTTGATCTTGGGGACATTGAGGAATCCGGCAGCGTCGCCGATCAGAGCGCCGCCGGGAAAAGTGAGTTTCGGCACCGATTGCAGGCCGCCAGCCGAGATCGCCCGCGCGCCGTAGGAGATGCGCCGGCCGCCCGCAAACAGCGGCCGTACCGCTGGGTGCGTCTTGAAGCGCTGGAACTCCTCGAAGGGCGAAAGATATGGGTTCTCATAGCCAAGCCCCACGACGAAGCCGACCGAAACCTGATTGTCGTCGAGATGATAGAGGAACGAGCCGCCGTAGGTCTTGCCGTCGAGCGGCCAGCCGACCGTGTGAATGATGCGGCCGGGCCGGCTCTGCCTCGGCTCGACCTCCCATAATTCCTTGATCCCGAGCCCGTAGATTTGCGGATCGCAGCCCTTGCCGAGTTCAAAGCGCGCCAGCAGCGTCTTGGTCAGAGAGCCGCGGGCGCCTTCGGCGAAGAGGGTCTGGCGGCCGTGCAGTTCGACGCCGGGCGCAAAGCTCGCCGTCGGCTCGCCATCCTTGCCGACGCCCATGTTGCCGGTGGCGACGCCCTTGACCACGCCATCGCCGTCATAAAGCACCTCGGCGGCGGCGAAGCCGGGGAAGATTTCGACGCCGAGCGCTTCGGCCTCGCGCGCCAGCCAGCGGCAGAGATTGCCGAGGCTGATGATGTAATTGCCGTGATTTTGCATCTGCGGCGGCGTCGGCAGGCGGAACGCTTTCGTCTCCGTCAGGAACAGGAAATTGTCGTCCCTCGCCTTGGTGACCAAAGGCGCGCCGCGCTCGCGCCAGTCGGGGATCAGCTCGCTCAAAGCGAGCGGCTCGAACACCGCGCCCG
>DAITNE010000088.1:0-6978 GCA_036834765.1 Methylocella sp. | reverse complement strand
CGCAGTTTGCCGAAAACGCGGCTGATCGGCACAGGCTCGGGGCGCACCATAACGGAATTCGATTCGCGCCGCCAGCGCCGACGGATGCATGCGCCTGAGGGAGTTTTATGCAAAAAGACCGATAAAAAAGCGAATGTCTGCCTGTGGCTGAGGTTTTGCCTATATTTTGGGAGACTTGCATCAAGCCAGCCGGCCAAGCCTCACGATAGGATCGTTTCGCGCAGCCTTCAGGTCTCGACCAGTCCGCTCGTGTTGCCGCTCGCCAGCGAGGCGACCGAGCCATGCGGCAGCGCCATATAGGCTTCCGAGCGCATCTCGATGAGGCGCGAGACGGTGCGGTCGAACTGGAACGCCTGATTTCCTTCGACGCCGAGATAGAGGCCGGCGGGTTCGGCCTCGGCGGAGGCGATCAGCTTCACATGCTCTTCGTAGAGCGCATCGATCAGCGTGATGAACCGAGCTGCGATATCGCGGCGCCCCGCGGCGATGACCGGAATGTCGTCGACGATCAGCGTGTGAAAATAGCGCGCGATATAGAGATAATCGGAGGGACCAAGCGGCGCCTCGCAAAGATCGGCGAAGGAGAATCGCCCGACATGGGCGTGCGCCTCGGGGACGGCGAGCGCGCGGCCGAGCACCCGCAGCACCATCGGCTTGCCGCGCTCGACGCCGCTCAGGGCCTCGAAGGCGCCGGAAAGGGCCGCCGCGGCTCTTTCGTCGGATGGAACATACCAGCTCTTCTGGCCCTGCAGTTTTTCGCGGCGGTAGTCGGTGCGCGCGGTCAGTTCGACGACCTCCATTCGCGCCTTGATGAGCGAGATGGAGGGAACGAAAAGCGCGCGGTTGAGGCCATCCTTGTAGAGTCCGTCGGGCTCGACGTTGGACGTTGCGACGATGACGACGCCGCGCTCCAGCAAGGCGGTGAACAGCCGGCCGAGAATCATCGCGTCTGTGATGTCGGTGACGTGGAATTCGTCGAAACACAGAAGCAAGGCGTTCCCCGCGACGGCGTCGGCCACCGCCGCGATCGGATCGTCGCCCTTCGCCTTCTTGTGCCGGTCCGCCTGCCGCCAGGCGTAAATGGCCGCATGCGCCTCCGCCATGAAGGCGTGAAAATGGATGCGGCGCTTGCGCTGTAACGGGGCCTCCTCGAAGAAGAAATCCATCAGCATCGTTTTGCCGCGTCCGACCGACCCCCAGATATAAAGGCCGGGGAGGAAGGATTCGTCGCGGCGGGCGCCAAACAGGCGCGAGAGGCCGTTCGGCTTTGGCGCCGGCTGATAATCGGCGAGGGCGAGGCGCAAATTTTCGAGCTTGCGCAGAACGAGATGCTGTCCCTCGTCGCTCTCGATCAGGCCTCGACCGACCGTGTCCTTGTAACGCGCGAAAAGGGAGGTGGACACGTCAATTCCCAAGTCAATTCCAAGCCAATTTCCATGCAAGACGCAACGGCGCCGATGGGGCGGCGATCAAAAACAGGCGGGCACCCTAGCATCGCCAAAACTTCGGCGCCATCGCGGCGCAAGCTTGGCGCCGCAGCTTTCGCCCAATGATTCGGCGCGGCGATTCGACGCGAAATCCGCCGCTACGCGCGGCGGCGGGGCGGCGATCGGCGAGCGCCATCCTACCTCCCGCGCGAGGTTCAGCAAATCTTAACGCGTCCGGCGGCAAATGAATCAAATGCCATCCTGCCTTTTTCTGCTCGCATTCGGAAAATACAAGTTTTCTGGTGAGGGCGCTTTGCGTTTGTTTGCGCCGCTTCGGCGGGCGCCGGTGACAGGAGATCAGACGGATGAGTCCTAAAGGCAGAGAGCATGTCGCCGCTTGCGTCTTCCTTTTTGGAGCCTCCTTCTGCGCTTCCGCCGTTTCCGCCGCCCCCTTCGCCTCACAAAATATCGAGGGCTATTCGCCGGCCTTCGTCGGCGCGCGTCTCGAACAGGTTGTCGTGTTCGGCCGCAGCAGCCGCCGCACGGTCGAGGCTTTCGCAATCGAGCAAAAGCTCGATCCCGCCGAACTGCATCGCAAATTCGCGGCGTCCGGCCTGATCGAATGCGGCGCCGCGCATGGCGCCGGCCAATTGACGCTGTCGGACGATCTCGTGACCACCGCGGCGCACGTCTTTTTCGATGAAGACGGCGTTCCGCGCGCGAAGACCTGCACCTTCGTCAATGTGGTCGACGGCAAGGAAATCCACACGCCGATCGACACCGCGTCGATCGTCGCCGGCAGCAAGAACCCCTATGCGGTGGCGGCCGTGCATGACTGGGCGGTGGCGCGTCTGACGCGGCCTGTCGACGGCGCGACGCCCTATGGGCTCGCGGGCGCGGCGAGCCCCAATTCGCCGGTCGAATTCGTCGCGCGCGGCCACATCGACTGGGGCGACGGCCGCGAACTTTCGATGGAGAAGTGCGGGCTGCATGATCAATTGTCGGTTGGCGAGGAAGGCACCCGCGAGTTTTCCTTCGACTGCGAGACCGGCGACGGCGCCTCGGGCGGCGCGCTCATCGTCGGCGACGGCGACCCTGTAGTCGGTGCGATTCTGGTCGGCTGGCGCAGCAACAAGCCGTTTCATTCCGCGCCCTTCTCGACGACGCATTATAATTTCGCCGTGACCATTGAAGGCGCCTTCAAGAAGGCGGTCGTCGCCGCCGCCGCCAAGGCCTATGTGGCGAAATAGTGCGGCCCCAGGATCTTGCATGCGTGACGGGCCTCGCGCGATAGGCTAGCTTGCCTGCGCGGCGATCGACGCCCCCGGCGCGCCCCGGCTGGAATCGACGCCGCTCCGCGCCATCAGAACCATGAGCCCCATCTCGCCGCCGACCTTCATGACGCTCGTCGCGGCGGCCTTCGCCGCGGGTTTCGTCGATGCGATCGCCGGCGGCGGCGGCCTCATCACCTTGCCGGCGCTGACGCTCGCCGGGCTCGATCCCGTCAGCGCCATCGCCACCAACAAATTGCAGGGCTCGTTCGGCGCCGGCTCCGCCATGCGGACCTACGCCAGAGCCGGGCATCTCGAATGGAGCGACGCTTGGCCCCTGGCTTTGCTCGCGGGCCTCGGCGCCGTCGCGGGCGCGCTTCTCGTCTCGCATGTTCCCTTGCGCTGGCTCGCCGTGGCGATGCCTTTCGCGCTGATCCTGATCGCGCTTTATTTCGGCCTCTCTCCGAAGCTCAGCAATGCGGCGACGCCCCCCCGCATGGGCGTTAAGGCGTTCACGCTGACGATCGCGCCGCTGGTAGGCTTCTACGATGGCGTGCTTGGTCCCGGGGCCGGATCGTTCTACATGCTCGGCTTCGTTGCGCTGCTGGGCTTTGGAATCGTCAAGGCGACGGCCTACACGAAGGTCGCCAATTTCGCCTCCAATCTCGCGGCGCTGGCGACGCTGAGCTTCACCGGCCATGTCTACTGGATTCTTGGCTTCGCCATGGGCGCGGCGCAATTCTTTGGCGCGCGGCTTGGCGCGCATGCGGCGATCAGGAACGGCGCGCGGTTGATCCGGCCGATGCTGGTGACGATCTGCCTGCTGCTCGCCGCGCGGCTTGTGTGGAATCAATTGTGAGGGGGCGGGCCGGCGCCGCTACCACCGCATCAGGGCGCTGCCCCAGGCCATGCCGCCGCCGATCGCCATCATCGCGATGAGATCGCCTTTCTTCAGGCGCCCGGCGCGGTTGGCTTCATCGAGCGAGATCGGCAGCGACGCGCTCGACGTGTTGCCATAGCGCTCGAGATTGAGCCAACATTTCTCCAGCGGAACGCCGAGCCGCTCCAGCACCGATTCGACGATGCGGGCGTTGGCCTGATGCGACACGATATGGTCGATATCCGACACTTTGAGGCCATTGGCGTCGAGCGCTTCGAGAATCGCCGCCGGCAGGACGCGCACCGCGAATTTATAGATCTCGCGCCCGTTCATATGAACCTTGTGCATGTTCTTGTCGACGACTGCATGCGACTGCGGATGGCGGCTGCCGCCGCCGGGAATGTTGAGAATGTCGGCGGCGGTTCCATCGGAGTGCAGATGCGTCGAAAGCAGGCCGCGGTCCGGATCCGACGCGGGGCCGACGACCATCGCGCCCGCCGCGTCGCCAAACAGCACGCAGCTGTTGCGGTCGCTCCAGTCGACAAGACGGCTCAAAAGCTCCGCGCCGATCACGAGAACGCGCTTCGCGCTGCCGCTGGCGATGAACTGGTCGGCGATGCTGAGCGCGAACAGCGAGCCGGCGCAGGCGGCCGAGAGATCGAAAGCGAAGGCGCGCGAGGCGCCGAGCTTCGCCTGAACGATCACCGCACAGGAGGGCAAAGGCATGTCGGCCGATATGGTGCCGACGATGATGATGTCGATGTCTTCAGGGCGGCAGCCGGCCATGGCCAGCGCGTGCCTCGCGGCGATGACCGCCATGTCAGACGTATCTTCGCCTTCGGCCGCGATGCGGCGCTCCTTGATCCCGGTCCGCGCGGTGATCCATTGGTCGGTCGTCTCGACCAGGGCTTCGAGGTCTTTATTGGTCAGAACGCGCTTTGGCGCATAGGCGCCGGTCCCGAGGATCTGGGAATGAATCAACCTCGCCCCTTCCGCCAGAGCGTCGTCCGATTCCGGCGGAATCAGACAAAAGCTCTAACTTCCTGTTTGCCGCATTTTCTCAACGCGAACCGGGTATCCACTTCGCTCGAAAATGCTCTCGCGTTGGGAAACGAACAGAGGCCGCATGATGCGGCTTGCGTGCAAAGGGATAAGCCCAAACGACAGGCTTGCCCAGCCATCTTGCTCGGGAAGGCGCGGCAAGCCATCAAATGTCATTCATAAATTGAAATATCGACCCTTTGGCGGGGAGCGACCGAGGTTCGCGCGTTTTCAAGGCGAACTTCGCCTCGCGCCTCTAGCGCCGACGGCGCAAGGCCTGCGCCGCGGCCTCGGCTTCGGCGTCGTCCAGCCAATAGGTCTTTTGCAGGAAATCAATGGTCCCGCGGGCGGCGCGCAAGGCGTTATTGTCGACGCGCGGACGCACCGCCGCCAGAGTCCAATTCGCTGCGCCGAGGCATTTTTCGCGGGGCTGCACCAGCACCTCATTCACCATTTCGAAGCCCTGGCATTGCCTGAGCGTCTGCAGGCACACCGCCTGAAGTTCTGCAAATGAGCGTGTTTCTCGGTTCATGTCGTTCTCCACCTTCCTTTTCTCGCCTTTTCTCAAGCGCCGTCTTTATCTAATATCGCGCCAAGCTTTCGGAAGATCATTCTCAGCCATTTTCCAGCCTATCGAAGTCGTCAGATCCGTTTCAACGGAGTGACGATATTATTTGCTCCCTCGCCGTCCGAAACGTAACGGTCTAGTTGCGCATCATTTCCAAGTGATGCGTTGCCAACGCCTGAAAGGGAGATCTGTTCCCGCGCGGAAATATTTAGACGCCTGGGCGGCCAAGCTTGCTATCTTGGACTTGACGTTCGCGGACGCTTGCCTCGCCCGCGCGCAAAAGCTAGAGTCAACGCGCCGGATCGCCCTGCGAACTCCGGCCATTCGCAGGCCGGTTCACGTTGAGGAGGGCCCGATGCGCTTTTTGTTTGGGATCGTCGTCGGCATCCTGCTCACCGTCGGCTCCGCCTATTTGTTCGACGTCACCCGCAAAGGCGAAGGGCCGAATGGCGCGGACCGGCAGATCGTCAATTGGGACGTCGTGCAGGCCCAACTCAAGATTTTGTCGGGCAACATCCAGGATGGCTGGTCCCGCCTCACCGGCCGCAAAGCGGAATAGGGCGACGCTGCTCCTATCGGCGGCTCATTCGATCTTTTCGTTGGGATAAACGCCCCAGAGATCGGACTGCTGGATAAATCCCTTGAATCCCTCGCCAAAGACGCGGCACCACGCGCCGTCGCAACTGCGCACATTCGCGATCACATTCGGCTGCAGGATCGCGACGGACGCGGACTGCGCATTCGGCTCGGCGCGAAGAGTTGCGTCGACGCCCTTCTTCCAGGGCGTGACGAGGGCGGTGCGCCGCCCGGACAGCAGCGAATGCAGAACCCAGCCCTCGGCGCCTTCCGAATCGCGCACCTTGCGCCAGATGTCGAATTCGGCGGTGATCTCCACCGGCAGGCCCGCGCGCAGGAAGACCCATGTCGTTCGATGATCCTTGGAGGGGCCTTCGCGCAGGTTGACGCGATCCGATTTGAGGCTGACGTAGCGCGGCAGCGGCAAGCCGCTGACCGGGCCGAGTTGATCGGCGCGCGCCGGGGCCAGTGAAGCCAACGATAAAACCGCCGCCGCGGCGAGCAGGGCGAATCCCAATAGGGCGCGCCGCGCCACATCGTGATCTATTGGGGCCGCGATCCGCGGCGCGCGCTCGCACGCCATTGGTTGGCGCTCCAGGGTCGGGGCGATGTCTTTTTCCATGTCGGGCTGATCCCCGTGGCGGGCGGCGCGCAGGGCCGGCCTGGCTTTTCCGAGCATTCTTGTCTTTGACAAGCCATCTGCTACGAAGACCATGGCCGGAAGGCAAGGAGCCTCGCGCGAGGCTCTGATTCTTGCGCCTGTTACGGTTAAGGCGGGGTGAATCGGCGCGCTCTCCAGCCGGGCGCTCGCCGGCGCTCCGCCGTTTGCGCGACCAGCGCCGTTAACGGCCGCGTTTGATTTCGGGAGGACAGGAAAGCAGGATGGCCCGGAAAAAACCGCTCGTGATCGTCACGCGCAAATTGCCCGACGTCGTCGAAACGCGCATGTGCGAGCTTTTCGACGCAAGGCTCAACATCGACGACAGGGCGATGTCGCGCAGCGAACTCGCCGCGGCGCTGGCCGCCGCCGACGTGCTGGTCCCGACCGTCACCGACCGCATCGACGCGGAGCTGATTGGCGTCGCCGGCGAGCAGTTGAAACTGATCGCCAATTTCGGCAACGGCGTCGACAATATCGACGTCGCGGCGGCCCCCAGCCGCGGCATCGCCATCCCCAACACGCCGGGCGTCCTCACCGAAGATACCGCCGATATG
>DAITNE010000087.1:0-7014 GCA_036834765.1 Methylocella sp. | reverse complement strand
TGGCTTCCCCGCGCCGGCGCGATAATGCGCGCCTCGACGCGCGCCTTGGCCTTTTGCCTTTGCCTCCCATTTTTCGCGGCCTTGATCTTCTCGGCGGCGACCTTCTCGGCGGCGACAAGGGCTCATGCCGCCGGAGCGGCGACGCCCGCCGATCAGACGACGCCCCGCCCCCCTGCCGGTACGCCGCCCGACAAGATGTTCGTGGAGGCGAACGAACTGCGCTACGATACCGTCAAGAATACGGTTGCCGCCGTCGGCGACGCGCGCGTCTATTATAAGGGCCGCGTTCTCGAAGCCGACCGCGTCACATACGATCGCAACACCGGCCGCGTCCTCGCTGAAGGCCACGCCAAGCTGACCGAGACGGACGGCACGGTGATGCATGGCGATCAATTCGATCTGACCGACGATTTCCGCAACGGATTCATCGAAAGCCTGCGCGCGGACACGAGCCAAAAGACCTTTTTCAGTTCACCGCACACGGAGCGCATCGAAGGCGACACGACCGTTTTCGACAAGGGCACCTATACGGCCTGCTCGGCCTGCAAGGACAATCCCGACAAGCCGCCGCTATGGCGGGTGCGCGCGCGGCGCATCATCCACAAGAACGACGAGCAGATGATCTATTACGAGGACGCCGCGCTGGAGTTCCTTGGCCTTCCGATCGCCTATGTGCCGTTCTTTTCCGCGCCCGACCCGACAGTTACGCGAAAATCGGGCATTCTCGATCCGCATTTCATCTCGAAAACAAATCTTGGCTACGGGGTCGGCATTCCGATCTTCTGGGCGCTCGCGCCAGACTACGACTTGACCTTCACGCCGACTTTCCTGTCGCAGCAGGGCTTTCTGGCCAGCGGCGAATGGCGCCAACGCCTCGATACGGGCGAGTATTACATCAGGGCGAACGGCATCGACCAGATGAACAAAAGCGATTTCGCCCAGTCGCCATGGGGCTCGGGCGACCTGTCGCTGCGCGGATCGCTCGAAAGCAAGGGTCTGCTCGCCATCGCCGACCAATGGAAATTCGGCTGGCAGTTCACGCTTCTGTCGGACAAATTTTTCCTGAACGATTACAATATTCCGAGCCAGACGCTCTCCTCCAACTATATCAGCGAGACCACTTCGACGGTGTTTCTAACCGGTCAGGGCGATCGCGGCTATTTCGATCTGCGCGGATTTTACTTCGAGGGTCTGTCGACGCATGATTTCCAGCCGCAGCAGCCGGCCGCCCATCCTGTCCTCGATTACAACAAGACCTTCGACGTCGACCCGGCCAAATCCGACGGGATCGGCGGTCAGGTCACGGTCGATTTCAATCTGACGAGCCTGTCGGCCTCGGCGGCGAGCTTTCAGTCAGTCGGCACGCAGGTTCTCGATAACGCCTACGGGCTCTACAATGTTTGCACCAATTATGTCCCGGGCACGGTCTCCGGCAGCTGCCTGCTGCGCGGCATCGGCGGCGATTATACGAGAGCCACGCTCGATCTCTCATGGAAGCGCAAGCTGATCGATCCGATCGGCGAAGTGTGGACGCCGTTCGCCTTCGCGCGCGCCAACGGCGAATGGCTCGATCTCAACACCAGCAATTCCTACACTTTCTCTTCATCAGCCGGATCCTCGACCTTCTACAACGCCGCGCAGCTGAATTTCGACGGCGGCCAGGCGGACACCCTCTATGGCGCGGTGGTGCCTGGCGTCGGGCTCGACTATCGCTATCCATTCTTTACAAAAATCGGGGGCGGCTCGCTCACCCTCGAACCAATCGGGCAGATCGTCGTGCGCCCCAACAATCAGCTTGGCTCATACTCTCTCGTCAACCTCGATGCGCAAAGCCTTGTTTTCGACGAGTCGACCCTGTTCGAATGGGACAAATATTCCGGCTATGACCGGTTCGAGACTGGCATCAGGGCGAATTACGGCGGCCAGTTCACGCTGAATTTCAAGGATGGCGCCTATGTCAATGTCGTCGGCGGCCAGTCCTATCAGGTCGCAGGCACGAATTCCTATGCGACGCCCGACGCCGCCAACGTCGGCCTCAGCTCCGGTCTCGACACCCGCCTTTCCGACTATGTCGGTGCCTTCACGCTCGCGCCGATCCCGGTTCTCTCGTTCACCGCCAAAGGCCGCTTCGACGTCGACACATTAGAAGCGAGGCGCATCGATCTGGTCGGAACCTATAATCTCGGCGCCTGGACGGGTGGAATCCAGTATGCGAATTACCAGTCACAGCCTGTCATCGGCTATTACGTCCGAAGGGAAGGCCTCTCCCTGAACTCCCGCTACAAGATCAGTGACAATTATTTCGCGCAGGGGAACATCACTTTTGACATGAGCCGCCAGTTCTATCCTCCGGCGCAGATCGGCTACACCTATCCGGGTCCGTTCGCCGTCGCGGCTTTTGGCGTCGGCGCGGGATACCAGGACGACTGCACCACCTTCTCAGTCAATTATTCGTCTGTCTACCAGGACAACGGAAACAGCGCGTTGACGCGCAACCAGACCTGGCTGGTGCAATTGCAGCTGCGCACCCTCGGCGCCGCCACTTTCAGCAAGACTTTCACCAACAACCCTGTGCTCGACGGCGTGCAATACTGAAAAGGGCGGCGCCGGCCGGTTCAGGCTCGCGGCCGCGTCTACGAAAATATTGGAGCTTTGGCAAACATGGGAACTCTGGCTTGATGCGGAAATGGATCGACAGGCGCAGTGCCGGCGAATACGCCAGCGCCCTCTTCAATGCATGTCTCGTAACGGCGGCGCTGACCGGAGGACCGCTGGTCTGCGCCCGTCCCGCGACCGCCCAGGTCATCGTCTCCAGCATAAATGGCGATCCGATCACGAACATCGACATCGACCAGCGCATGAAACTGCTGCGCGTCCTACACCAGAATGCGACGCGCGACGCGGCGATCGAGAGCCTTTACGCCGATCGCCTCGAAACCCAGGAGACGGAGAAATTCGGCGTCAACCCGAAAGATTCGGACCTTTCGACAGAGATCGTCAAGGTCGCGCAAGACGTGAAAATGCAGCCGGAAGCCCTGCTCGCCGCACTTCAACACGCGGGCGTTTCTCAAGACCATCTCAAGGCCTATTTCCGCGCCAATCTCGCCTTCACCGTTCTGGTGCAGGCGCTTAACAAGGGCGTCGAGGCGAGCGAGACGCAAGTTCGCGAGGAACTCGCCAAACAGGGCGGCAAGGCCGCCGGAACCGCCTACACCGTGCAGCAGATCATTTTCACTGTGCCGACCACCGCGACTCCTGCGGCCGTCGCCGCCCGCGCGCATGAGGTTGAACAACTGCGCGCGCGCTTTACTGATTGCGACACGGGCATTCCGCTCGCCCGCGCGATCAATGACGTGACGGTGCGCGATCCGCTCGTCCGAACGTCGCTGGAGATCAATGATTCGCTCCGGGAATTGCTCGACAAGACGCCCGTCGGCCATTTGACGGCGCCCTCGCGCACGACCTCGGGGCTGGAGATGGTCGCCGTCTGCGTGAAGGGCCCCGCCAAGGACGATACGGCCGCCCGCCAGGCCGTCGCACAGAAGCTGCTCGCGGCGAAAATCGCCGAAGACAGCGCGCGCCGTCTGAAGGAATTGCGCGACAGGGCCGTGATCGTGAAGGCGGCGCCTTGAAGCCGCGGGATAAATGACGGCAGCCACGGCGAGAAGAGAACGTCCAATCGCGCTGACCCGCGGCGACCCCTCCGGCATCGGTCCGGAGCTTGCGCTCAAGGCCTGGGTCGCGACGCATGGCGACCCGGCTGCGACGGCGTTTCTGATCGCGGCCGAACCCGGCCACCTCGCGGCGCTCGGCAAGCGCCTTTCGCTCGACATTCCGATCGAGACCATCGACCACGCGGCCGCCGCGGCGGCCGCGTTCCGCCGCGCATTACCGGTCATCGATTCGAAGCTAACCGTCAAGGGCGAGGCGGGCGCGCCGGATCAGGCGGACGCAGCCGGAACGATCGCCTCGATCGAGACCTGCGTCGGTCTCGTCGAGGCTGGCGACGCCGCGGCGATCGTCACCAACCCGATCGCCAAGGAGGTTCTCTATCGGGCTGGTTTCCCGCATCCCGGCCACACTGAATTTCTCGGCGCTCTCGCCGAACGACGGCATGGGGAAAAAATTCACCCCGTCATGCTGCTATGGTCGCCTGAACTCGCCGTTGTCCCGGCGACGATTCATATCGCGCTGAAGGAAGTTCCCGCGCGTCTCACCCGCGCGCTTCTGGTGCGCACCGGCCTCACCGTCGCGCATGATTTCCGCGTTCGCTTCGGACTCGCGCAGCCGCGCCTCGCCTTCACCGGTCTCAATCCCCATGCCGGCGAAGGCGGCGCGATGGGACGCGAGGAGATCGAAATCATCGCGCCGGCGCTGGCCGAACTCAAGAGCGCCGGGGTCGCCGTCAGCGGCCCCCATCCAGCCGACACGCTGTTCCAGGCCGCGGCGCGCAAGAGCTATGACGTCGTCATCGCCATGTATCACGATCAGGCCCTGATTCCGGTCAAGACGCTCGCCTTCGCGCACGCCGTCAATGTGACGCTCGGGCTGCCGTTCGTTCGCACCTCGCCCGATCATGGCACCGCCTTCGACATCGCCGGCCAGGGGATCGCCGACCCGACGAGCCTCATCGCGGCGCTGCGATTGGCCGGGCGGCTGGCGCGTCAATGCCCGACGAGCTAGATCTTCCGCCGCTGCGCGAGGTCGTCGCCCGGCATGGCCTCGACGCAAGGAAGGCGCTGGGACAGAATTTCCTGTTCGACCTCAATCTCACCGCCCGCATCGCCCGCTCGGCCGGCCCGCTCGAAGATGCGACCATCGTCGAGGTCGGGCCGGGACCGGGGGGATTAACGCGGGCGCTGCTCGCGGAAGGCGCCAAAAAGGTCATCGCGATCGAGCGCGATGCGCGCTGTCTGCCGGCGCTGGCCGAGATTGCCGCCCATTATCCAGGCCGGCTCGACATCGTCGCCGGCGATGCGCTGGAGATCGATCTCGGTCCCCTCGTCGGCGCGGCGCGTCCGGCCCGGATTTGCGCCAACCTCCCTTATAATATCGCGACCGCCCTGCTGATCCGCTGGCTCGAAAGCGAGGTCTGGCCACCCTGGTTCGACCGGCTGACGCTGATGTTCCAGCGTGAAGTCGCCGAGCGCATCGTCGCGACGCCGACGCAGCGCGCGGCTTACGGACGCCTTGCCGTCCTCTGCAACTGGCGCTGCGAAACACGGATCTTGTTCGATGTTTCGCCGGCGGCCTTCACGCCGCCGCCGAAGGTCACGTCTAGCGTGGTTGAGTTGAAGCCCCGGGCGGAGCCTCTCGCTTGCGAAGGGAGACTGCTCTCGGCGGTGACGCAGGCGGCGTTCGGGCAGCGCAGGAAAATGCTGCGCCAGTCGCTGAAATCGTTGCCCGTCGGCGACGTTACGTCGCTGCTCGCGGAGGCCGGCGTCGAGCCGACGGCGCGCGCGGAGGAAATCGGCGTCGAGGGTTTCGTCGCTCTCGCGCGGGCGCTGCGGCGCGGGGGACAATCGGCGATTTAAGCCGGACTACGGCGGCGCGAGAGCCTCAGCGTCGCGGCTTTCGCCATCCAACGGCCTGACAGACGGCGTCTGCGACGACCCAAAAACCTGTCAGATCGCTCTCTGCATCGATCCGTTTGGCGATATTTCCGCTGGACCCGTCGCCGTACCGGTAGCTGACGGAAATATCGCCGCCGCCAACCGGAGGCTTACGACCATTAACACCGTCGCCGAATGTGACGACGCCGGTTTCTGGATCCAGCACATAGACGTTGTCGTCCGGACCGGCGTCCAGAAGGCTCCGCGCGCGGGTCCACGCCTCGCCGTTCACCCTCACTTCGACCTCGCGCACATCGCCGGGCGCCGGCCGAATTCCATTCGCCGCCATGTTCGTTCCGCCCGTCGCAGGGCCTCATTTCAGCTCGGCGTGACCCGCAAACTTTTTCATCGAGACCCCGACAATCACCGCATGCGCGACATGCTCGGCCATACACTGGTAGCCGAGATCGTTCAGGTGGAAATTGTCGTGCGACATGAGATCCAGATCGGCTCGCGACTGCGCCATAAACCGCATGGCGTCGTAGCGGCTGACGTAAAGGACGTTTTCGCGCACGGCTACGAGTTGCAAGGCGTCGCGTATCGCCGCGTAGTTCGGGTCATGCGCGAGGCGCGGCGTATACTGCAGGCCGACGAGAACGACGTCGATCTGATTGCTTTTCAGCCAGCGAATGGTGGAGTCGGCGGTCGCCTCGAATTCCTTCGGCGGAACCCGGGAAAGCGCGTCATTGGTCCCGAGTTGCCAGAGGACGAGATCGGGCTTTGCGCGCGCGACCTCGGTGCGAATTCGAAGGGCGGTATTGGCGGCGACCTCGCCCGGCAGGCCGCGGTTGATGACGACGACCTCGGCGCCAGGCAAGGCCCTCTTGAGCACGCCCTCAAGCTGGGAGGGGTAGGTCTTGGTCGAACTTGAGGACCCGGTCCCGGCCGTGGAGGACGAACCGATGGCGAGGATGCGGACGGGCCCCTGCTTTTCCAGCACCGTAGCGAAATTCTTGAGCTCCACGGCGGAGGCGATGTCGGCCGCGGGCACGACGCATTGAGGGCTGAGCGGCGGAGGCCCCGCCGTCAGGGGAGCTGCCGCCTCCTCGGCATGTAATACCGGACCGCCGCCGACGCTAAGCGGGGCGGCGACGCCCAGCGCGACGGCGATGGCGAAACCGCCTTTTTGGGCGAATCCGCCGAAATTCTTCCACGCCATTCCGAAGTCCACGCGACAAGCCCCATAATTAGGATGCCCGAAACGACGATCAGCGCATCGGTCGCGATTCGCCCGCCGTAGACGAATCGGAATATCTGGAAAATAAGGCTTAGCAATGAAGCCGCGCAAAAAACGTTAAGAGAATTTCGCCCGAGCATGGAAAGATATTTGGAAGGTGCCGGCGCGAACCGCCTGATCGTTACGAAGGCGCCTGCGAAGAGAGCCGTCAAGGCAAGGCTATGA
>DAITNE010000086.1:0-7086 GCA_036834765.1 Methylocella sp. | reverse complement strand
AACACTGAAATATCGCTTCGATAGCGAGATTGCGGAATCTGCCCCAGATTGTCTAGCTAAAGCGCGTGCGCGATAATCGTCCCGATGCCGACGCCGGCGAGGGCGGCGGCGACGCCGATCGAAACGGTCTGCGCCACCGTCCGCGCAAGCGGGCGCCGTCCGACCCGGGCGCGGCCGATTCCGAGCACGATCAAGAGCGCCATGGTGATCGCGGTCGAGACGAAGCGCGCCGGCGCCACGGGCATCAGGGCGAAGGGCAAGATCGGGATCGCCGCCGAGACGAAATCGGCGACCAGCATCCATAGCGCATGCGCAAGGGGGCTCGCGATCGTCCCTGGCGCGGCAGGGGCCGTCATCGCGGAGGCGACGCCCTGCAATAAGGTCGGCTTCGATCGAATGAGATCAACCACAAGCGCGCTATCGACGCTCGCCAGGCCGACGGCTTTGAGGCGACTGGCCACGCGATCGACGACCGCTTCGGGGGTCCGCTCGACCTCCGAGGCGAGCCGCGCGCTGAAGGTCCGCGCCTCGTCAAGGTCCGTTTCGACCTCAAGATAGGTCCCGGCCATCATCGACACGGCGGCCGCGACCGCCCCCGACGCGCCGGCTATCAGCACCGTCGCATTGTCGTTCGTTGTCGCGGCGACTCCAAGCACCAGGCCGAAGATCGAGACCGTCCCGTCCTCCATGCCGAAGACGATGTCCCCCGCGCTCGCCGCCAGCGATTTCTTCAATCGTTCGAATGTGGACGAGCCGGCCAATTGGAGTCTCCTTAATTGGCATTGAGCTCGGACTTATAAACGCGAAACAGCCACGTAAGAAAGGCTCGGCGAGCGATTCGCCGAGCCTCCTGCTTCTCACCTTGAAAGTCGAAGCTTGCGGGCTCCGTCTCAATATTTCGCGACGACCGGCGCAGGCGCGGCGGTGTCGAATTTGTAGCTGAAGCCGACCTGCACGCGGTTCTCGATGAGGTTGGTGTGCACTCTCGCGCCGAGGACGTCGCCGTTGAACCCGGGGAAGGAATTGACCAGGACATTGTTGCTCGGTCCGAAGTCGGTATAGCGATATTCGGCCCGGATCGACCAATTGTTTGTGACGGCGTATTCGAGGCCGCCGCCGACGGTCCAGCCGACGCGGGTATTCGAGAAGCTGTCCCTGCGGAAGAAGGCCGGGTAGAACAGGGCGTTGGTGTAGACGGTTGAAATGCTGGTGCTGAAACCGCCGAAAGCGACGCCGCCCGTGGCGTAGACGAGGACGCGGTCGAAGGCGTAGCCAAGCCGGCCGCGGATCGAACCTTGAACGCCGAGGTTCGAGTGGACGGTGGTGGGAATGTAATCCTGATAATAATTGCTAAAAGGCGCGAAGTTGACGGTCTTGCTGAGGCTCGAACCGTCGACGTCGCCTTCGAGGCCCAGCACAAACTGATTGATCTGGTAATTGTAGCCGACGTGGGCGCCGCCGATCACGCCATTGGCGTTATTGTTAAAGCGATTGAAGTCGGAATAGCTGTAGGGAGTGAAGGGATCGAAGGGCGGCGGCCCGGAACTCGAGAAGGGGGTAATGCCAGAAGTCATCGGGATGGGGATGGGTGTGAAGCCGCTGGCGACCCCGCCGTCGCTTACGGTCGCGTCGCTGTGGCCCCAGGCGTAGCCAATCTGGCCGCCGACATAGACGCCGGTCCATGTGAAGACGGGAGCCGGCGGCACATACACCGGCGGCGGGGCGCGGGACGGAAGATCGGCGGCGAAGGCGGATCCGGCGAGCGCGATCGCGGTGACGGAAGCCAAGAGAATGCGGTGCGACATAGCAATATCTCTCAAGGGAATGCATGCGAAAGGGACAACGGAGCCACGGTACTGTGCTTCAGTCCGCGCACAATCAAAATACACTGCGACGAGTCGCAATCTCTAGCGGTGTTGCAACCTTGCCATGCTTAAGCTTAAGGTGATGCGATTTCTTTGCAAGGTCGTCCCGCCAAGGTCCGCGTGGATCGCCCCGGCGGACCCGACATTCGCCAGCATGGCCTTCGGTTTCAGCTTCGTCCTGCGTTATTCGACGACATCGAGAAAGGATCGCCCCTGCCGATCCTCCGTTTCGACGATCCAGAGGTCTGGGTCGAATTTGATCTGCCGGGCGATTTTCGATTCGGCTTCGGCCGGATCAATCCATGGGTCCGCGTGCAGTCTTGCGAACAAACGATCCGCGCCGTCGCGCGCTTCGCTCTGCGGCGCCGGCCCGAACAGCGCGGCGGCGCCGTCGAGACGATCGACCTTGACGAAAATCGCGCCGGCCTCCGCCGCGCCGCGCCGGCGCAGGACCGCGACTGCCCCCTCATGTGCGCAGCGGCGCAGATAGGCGGAAACCCAGAAATCGGCGCGTAGCCTCATGAATCGCCTGTTCCTGCCTTGAGCAGAGGGTGGTGCGCCAAAATCGCCTTTGCCGAATATTGCCGCCAGAGGTATTTGCAGATGCGGTCGCGAATCTATTTGATGGACGGGCTCATCGCCAGAGCGGCGCGGACTTTCTTCACGGGATCAAGGAATAGCTCATGGCAGCGCTGGAAACCGTTCTGGACAAGATCGACGCCAATCTCGAGTCCGCTCTCGCTCGGCTGTTCCAGCTGATCGAAATCAGGTCTGTTTCGACCGATCCGGCCTTTGCCGGCGACTGCAAGGCGGCGGCCGAATGGCTGGCGAAGGAACTGACCTCGCTCGGCTTCGAGGCCGCCGTGCGGCCGACTGCCGGGCATCCGATGGTCGTCGCCCACGCCAAGGCGGACCGGCCCGAGGTGCCGCATCTTCTGTTCTATGGCCATTACGACGTACAGCCGCCGGACCCGCTCGAACTCTGGGAGACGCCGCCCTTTGAGCCGCGCATCGTCGACGCGCCGACCGGCCGGCAGATCGTCGGGCGCGGCGTCGCCGATGACAAAGGCCAGCTGATGACCTTCATCGAGGCCGTCCGCGCCTTCAGGGAATCGGGCGGCCTGCCGTGCAAGATCACCGTTCTGCTCGAAGGCGAGGAAGAAACCGGATCGCCGTCCCTTCCGGCTTTTCTCGCCGCCAACAAGAGAGAGCTCGAAGCCGATCTCGCGCTTGTCTGCGACACTGGTATGTGGGACCGCGCGACGCCTGCGATCACCACCATGCTTCGCGGCCTGGTGCTTGAAGAGGTCGTCGTCCAGGGCGCGAATCGCGATCTCCATTCGGGCATTTTCGGCGGCGCCGCGCAGAACCCGATCCACGTCCTCGCGCGCATCATCGCCGGCCTTCGCGACGGCGAAGGGCGAGTCACTCTCCCCGGCTTCTATGACGGCGTCGTTGAGCTGCCCGAGGAGGTCGCCGAGCAATGGCGCAATCTCGCGTTCAGCGAGGAGGATTTTCTCGGCGCCGTCGGCCTCTCTATCCCCGCCGGGGAGCAAGGCCGCAGCGTCCTTGAGATGGTGTGGTCGCGCCCGACCTGCGACGTCAACGGAATCATTGGCGGCTATACGGGAAAAGGATCGAAGACGGTGCTGCCGGCGCAGGCCAGCGCCAAATTCTCGTTCCGGCTCGTCGGCAATCAGGATCCGGCCAAAATCGCGGAGAGCTTTCGCGCCTATGTTCGCAAAATCCTCCCCGCTGATTGCCGCGCCGAATTCATCTCGCATGGCGCCTCGCGGGCGCTGCAATTGCCATTCAGCTCGGAATCTTTGTCGCGGGCGAGCCGGGCGCTGCGCGCGGAATGGGGGACCGAGCCGGTGCTCGCGGGCTGTGGCGGATCGATCCCGATCGTCGGCAATTTCAAGACCGATCTCAATATGGATACGCTGATGATCGGCTTTGGACTCGAGGACGATCGCGTCCATTCGCCGAACGAGAAATATGAATTGAGTTCGTTTCATAAGGGCGCCCGCAGCTGGGCGCGGGTTTTGCACGCGCTGGCTCTATGACGCGCGGACGGCCGGCGCCGGCATCTCGTCACCAGCCGTAAGGGGGTTCGGAGGATTTGGCCGCGGCCCGCGCGGACGGACGCAGCTCGACGCCGGCGATGCGCAGACCTGCGACCATGACGACGCCATAGACGAGCGCGCCGCCCGAGCCAAGCAGCAGCAGCTCCATCAAATAATTGAAGTGGCCGAAGCGCGCTGCCAGGCGCTCGACCGGGTTCGCCGAGAGAAGCGCAAAAAAAGCGAGCGCGCAGGAGGCGGTCGAGACGCAGGTCGCAGTCTTCCATAAGATGACGTCGGGCTTCATGGAGCCGCGCCGTATGGCGAAAATTGCGAGCAGCACGAGGTTGATCCAGGCGCCGAACGCCGTGGCGCTGGCGAGTCCCGAAGCGCCGAACGGCTTGAACAGGAAAAGCTTCAGCCCGACATTGAACGCCACCGCCGTCAGCGAAATGAGCATCGGCGTCCTTGTGTCGCCCACTGCCTGGAAGCTCGCCACCGCCGAGCGCAGCAGAACGATCGCGATGATGCCAAATCCATAGGCCGATAGCACGGCGGCTGAGGCGTCCGCCGCGTCGAGGGTGAAGGCGCCGCGTACGAAGATGCCGCGCATGATGAATTCCGGGATCATAATGAAGGCGACGAAGAAGGGCGCCGTCAGCGCAAGCGAGAGCGCCATGGTCCGGTTTTGAGCGTGCAGGGCGCCGCCAGGATCCCCGGCGGCGAGAAAGCGGCTCATGCGCGGCAGCAGCACTGTGCCCGCGGCGATGCCGATGACGCCGAGCGGCAGCTGATAAATGCGATCGGCGTAATAGATCGAGGAGGGGCCGCCAGTCGGCAGCATCGAGGCGATGATCGTATCGGTGAAGAGGGCGATCTGGACGCCGGCCGAACCGATCACCGCCGGCCCGAGGGTCGTCAGGAAACGCCTGACGTTCGGGGTCATCTCGGGCCAGGTGAAGCGCTCCAGAATGCCCGCGCGCCAGGCCGCGAAGGTCGTCAGGGCAAGCTGCAGAACGCCCGAGACGGTGAGGCCCCAGCTCGCCGCCGCCGCAGCGTTCGGAAACAGGAAGGCGACAGCGAGAAAGCCGATCATCACGACATTCATGATGACCGACGTGAAGGCGGCGGCGGTGAAGAGCCCGTGCGCGTTCAAGGCGCCTGACTGCAGCGTCACCAGCGTCATCAGCAGGAGATAGGGAAAGGTGATGCGGGTCAGCGCCACCGTTAGGGCGAATTTTTCGGGGTAGGCGCGATAGCCGAACGCGAGCAGGTCGATGAGGGCCGGCGTGAAAGCGAGGGCGAGGGCCAGCAACGCGAGCTGCAGAACAAGCAGGCCGACGAAGATCTGGCCGGAAAAGCGCCTCGCCCCCTCGAGGCCTTCGCTATGCAGCACGTGCGAATAGGTCGGCACGAACGCCGCGTTCCAAGCGCCTTCGCCGAAGATGGCGCGAAAATGATTGGGCAAACGCTGCGCCACGACGAAGGCGTCGTTCAAAAGACCGGCGCCGAGGATCGCCCCCAGCAAGACGTCGCGCAGAAAGCCCGCGCCGCGCGAAAGCAGCGTGATGCCGCCGACCGAAAAGAGGCTTTTGTACATCGAGGGCTCAGACCCAATCGCGGCGCGCGCGGGACGAAAGCTCGTCCTGGGCGACTGGCGTCAGCCCGACGCGCTCCTCGATGAGATAGAGCGGGCGGCGCTTCACCTCCGCGAAGATGCGGCCGATATATTCCCCGAGAATGCCGAGGGAGAGAAGTTGAACGCCCCCGAAGAAGGTGATCGACACCATCAGGGAGGCGAAACCCGGAACGTCGACGCCGAGGATCAGGGTCCGGATGATGTAAAAGCTCGCCAGCGCCAGTGCCAGCAAGGATGTCGCGAGGCCGACATAGGTCCAGATCTTCAGCGGCATGGTCGTAAACGACATCAGGCCGTCGAGAGCGAAATGGGTCAGCTTGCGATAGCTGAATTTGGATTGACCCTGCAGCCGCGGCGCGACCTCGAAGGGGATGCCGATCGATTTGAACCCAATCCAGGCGTAGAGCCCCTTCGAGAAACGCGCATGTTCGCGCATCGTCCTGAGGGCTGCGACGGCGTTTGCATCGAGCAGCCGGAAATCGCCCGCGCCTCGTGGCAGCCGAGTTTCCCCCAGCGCGTCGAACAGGCGGTAGAAGCGCTGCGTCAGAAGGCGCCGCAGCGGCGAATCGGCGGTCCGGTCGACGCGCTGGCCGTAGACGTTCTTGTAGCCCTCCCGCCATTTTTCGACGAAACTTTGGATTATTTCGGGCGGATGCTGGAGGTCGGCGTCCATGATGACCGCCGCGGCGCCGCTGGCGTGGTCGAGCCCCGCCGCGATCGCGATTTCCTTGCCGAAATTGCGGCTGAGCGCGATGGCGCGTATGCGCGGATCGGCGTCGTGGGCCTTGCGCAAGATCTCGAACGTATGGTCGGTCGAGCCGTCGTCGACGAAAATGACTTCAAACGAGCGCGCGCAGGATTCGAGGACCGGAATCAGCCGATCCAGCAATGGCCGCAGATTGTCGGCTTCATTGTAGACCGGCGCGACCACGGAAAGCTCCGCTTCCGCCATGACCGCCTCGGCTCTCATCATCGACCGGTCTCTTTCATGGGCCGCTCAGCATTGCACGGAACGCTCAGCATCGATGGTCTGGTCAGCGCCCGCGCCGACGCGCTTCAAGGACGCGCGCGCGGAAAAACGCCATGGTCGTCGGAAACGAACGGCCCGGCAAACTGTTGTCATTCCGACCGAAGCGAAATTCGAGTCCGATGCTCTAGGCTTTGGCATTGAATTGCGCAAGACAGGGTCTAGAATTCGCGCCGCGGCGCCGAGCGGATCGAAGGGGCTCGGCGGCCGGCGAGCTTGGAGGAGGGGCGCGGGCATGGGCGTAAAGGGCGGAAGCGGCCGGGCTTCCTTGTCGATCAGCCTTTGCGCCGATGATTTCGGCTTGTCGCCCGGCGTCAACCGGGGCGTTCTCGAGGCGTTGGCGGCCGGCCGCCTTAGCGCCACGAGCGTGATGACGACGCGCCCGTCGTGGCCGAAGGGCGCGTCTGCGCTCCGCCGCTTTGCGGCGAGGGCCGACATCGGGCTGCACCTCAATCTGACCTTGGGGTCGCCGCTGAGCTTCATGCCGCGCTT
>DAITNE010000085.1:0-7088 GCA_036834765.1 Methylocella sp. | reverse complement strand
GTGATGATTCTATCGTATGTCGCTGTCGTCCATTAAGTCCGACGGGCTGCTAGGGCAAAATCGCCGTGCTGCTTAGCTGAGCGGAAAATTGATGCAATTCTACTATTTTGTAGGACGTCCATGGCGAATTCTACGTTTCCGTAAAATCGGGTCACTTTCTGTGGTGTATCCATATCGTCCCTCACCGCCCGCTCACCCTTTGCGGTTATGCAGGCGGCGCTCCCAGTCGAGCGCCTGACGCACGATTTCGTTGAGATCGTCGTGCTTCGGCGCCCAGCCGAGTTCGACCCTGACGCGCTCGGCGCCGGCGACGAGCGCAGCCGGATCCCCCGCGCGACGCCCCTTGAGGCGCACCTCGAAATCGACCCCCGAGACTTGCTTCACCACATCGACGACTTCGAGCACGGAAAAGCCGCGGCCATAGCCGCAATTCAGGGTGAGGCTGGAGCCGCCCGCGCGCAGATGGCGCAGCGCCAGAAGATGCGCGTCGACGAGATCGGTCACGTGAATGTAATCGCGGATGCAGGATCCGTCCCGCGTCGGATAATTGGTTCCGAAAACGTCGAGGCCGGCGCGCTGGCCGAGCGCCGCTTGCGCCGCGACCTTGATGAGATGGGTCGCCACCGGCGAGGACTGACCGAGCCTTCCCTCGGGATCGGCGCCCGCGACATTGAAATAGCGCAGGGCGGCGAAGCGCAGCGGATGCGCGGCAACGACGTCCTCGAGCATCCATTCGACCATCATCTTGGAGCGCCCGTACGGGTTGATCGGCGCCAGCGGAGCCGTTTCGAACACCGGATTGGCGGCGGGTTCGCCATAGACCGCCGCCGTCGACGAGAAGATGAAATGCTCGATCCCGTTGCGCACCGCGCATTCGAGGAGGTTGCGCGCCTTCGCCGCGTTGTTGAGGTAATAGGCGAGGGGATCGGCGACAGACTCGGGGACGACGATTTTGGCGGCGAAATGCGCGATGGCGTCGATGCGATGCTCTTTGATGAGGGAATCGACGAGGGCGGCGTCGCCGAAGTCGCCGACGATGAGCTTGGCCGCCGGCGGGACGGCCCAGGCGAAGCCGGTCGAAAGGTCATCGAGCACGACCACGCTTTCGCCGGCATCGAGCAGAGCCAGTGCCATATGGCCGCCGATATAGCCGGCGCCGCCGGTGACCAGAACCGTCATGAGTCGCTCCCGCGCGTTGTATCTTTTTGCGCCGTTTCATCAAGGCTTCACAAACGTTACGGCTGGGTCTCGACCGAAGACCGGTCGTCCCTTCCGCGCCAGATTGTGCCGTAGCCGCCGCCTGCGACGGTTGCAAGACCAAAAAGCAACGCCTCAGGTTGCTGGTTTAGCGGAGCAAGATTGGCTATCATCGGGCGGCATTCGTTCGGCGCGCTCTCCGAGGCGCTTTTCTCCCAAGGACAATCTATGACGAAGCGAATTCGCAAGGCGGTTTTTCCAGTCGCGGGCTTGGGCACGCGGTTCCTTCCGGCCACCAAGGCGATCCCGAAAGAAATGCTGACGATCGTCGATCGGCCCGTGCTGCAGCATGTCGTCGACGAGGCGCGCGAGGCGGGGATCGAGCATTTCATCTTCGTCACCGGCCGCAACAAGGCGGTGATCGAAGACCATTTCGATATTGCATATGAACTCGACGATACCTTGCAAAAAAGAGGAAAACTTAAAGAATACAATGCTTTGAGGGAGCAGTTGCCAGCCGCCGGCGCGACGAGCTTCACGCGCCAGCAAGCGCCTCTCGGACTTGGACACGCGGTCTGGTGCGCGCGCGAACTCGTTGGCGACGAGCCCTTCGCGGTTCTCCTGCCCGATATGGTCACCATGGCCGGGACGCAAAAATCCGGACGCTGCCTCGCCCAATGCATCGCCGCCTATGAAAAGCACGGCGGCAACATCATCGCCGTCGAGGAAGTGGCGCCTGAAGAAACCCACCAATATGGCATCGTCTCCGTGGGCAAGGATTTCGGCGCCTCCTTCGAAATCACCGGCATGGTCGAGAAGCCGCCGCAGGGGACCGCGCCGTCGAACCTCATCATTTCCGGCCGCTACGTGCTGGGTCCCGGGATTTTTCCAATTCTGAGCAAGATCGAAAAGGGCGCGGGCGGGGAGATTCAATTGACGGACGGCATGAAGGCGCTCGCCGCGCGAGAGGCCTTCCATGGCGTGCGTTTCGACGGCAAGACCTATGACTGCGGCTCCAAACTCGGCTTTCTCACCGCCAACGCCGCCTTCGCCCTCGCCGACCCGCAGATCGCCGGGCCGTTCAAGGCGGAGCTGGCGAAGCTCGTCGGCTCGCTATAGGCGCGATTACGCCCTCACGCGTCCCCGAGCGCTGGATAATCCGTGTATCCCAACGCGTCGCCGCCATAAAACGTCTCCAGATGCGGCGCGTTTAGCGGCGCGTTCTCGCGCAGGCGCTCGACAAGGTCGGGGTTGGAGATGAACAGCTTGCCGAAGGCGATCAGATCCGCGCGCCCGGCTTGCAGCGTCTCGATGGCGAGCTCGCGGGTGTACGCGTTATTTGCGATATAGGCTCCGCGGAAGGCCTTGCGCAGGCCTAGAAAATCGAATGGCGCGATGTCACGCGGACCGCCCGTCGCGCCCTCGATGACATGGATATAGGCGAGTCCGCGCCGGCTGAGGGCCTCGACGAGCGGGAAGAACACCTTGGCGGCATCGCTGTCGAGCGCGTCGTTAGCAGGGCTCACCGGCGACAGCCTGATGCCGACCTGCGCCTTGTCCCAGACGCTTAGCACCGCGTCCGTGACTTCAAGCGCGAAACGGATGCGGTTCTCGATCGGGCCGCCATAGGAATCGGTGCGCTTGTTCGTCCCGTCTTTCAGGAACTGGTCGATCAAATAGCCGTTGGCGCCATGAATCTCGACGCCGTCGAAGCCCGCGCGCTTCGCATTTTCGGCGGCTGTTTTGTACTCCGCTATGATGCGTGGAATCTCGTCGAGCCGCAACGCGCGCGGCGTCGACACCTCGGCCCGGCCGCTGGCGAGGAAGGTTTGCGTTTTGGCCGGGATGGCCGAGGGCGCGACGGGCGCGCCGCCGCCCGGCTGCAGCGAGACATGCGAGACGCGCCCGACATGCCAGAGCTGGATGAAGATGACGCCGCCCTCGGCGTGGACCGCGTCCGTGACCTTTCGCCAGCCTTCGACCTGCGCCTCGCTGTAGATGCCGGGCGTCCAGACATAGCCCTGGCCTTCCTGGGTGATCTGCGTCGCCTCCGAGATGATGAGGCCGGCGGAGGCGCGCTGGGCATAATATTCCGCGTTGAGGTCGTTCGGCGCGAGGGTGTCTTTCGTCGCCCGGCTGCGGGTCAGCGGCGCCATCACGATTCTGTTTGGCAGTCTGAGATCGCCAAGTTCGAACGGCGAAAAAAGAATATCGGCCTCAGCGGCGGCTGCGGTGGTCATCAACGCTCTCCGTTTCGTCACATGCGCCAGATCGCCTGCGGATCTTGGGCGACATGGTACAGAGTGGGAGGCCCGCCGCCGCATTGCAATGCCGCCGCGCAATTCGCAACGCCATCGCGGCAAAAGGCTGCGCCGACGCTGGAAAATTCCCCCACGCTACCGAGATCGAGGAAATTCTTCCGCCTATTTCATGTTCAACGCCGACATATAGAGTTCGAGGATCGCCTCCTGCTCCATCCGTTCGGCGTGATCCTGCTTCCGAATCTTGAGGATCTGGCGCACGACCTTGACGTCGAAGCCGCGCCCTTTCATCTCCGCGAAAACGTCGCGAATATCGTCGGAGAGGGCCTTTTTCTCTTCTTCTAGCCGCTCGACGCGCTCGACGAACTGAGTAAGTTCGGCGCCCGCGACGCCTGTGTCGGCGATGTCTTTGGTCATTGCAATGTCCCTGTTCGATCTTTGCCGCAACGCCGTCGCCTTCGTCCGCAGGCGCCGGCCGGCAAGAGAAGGACCGGCAATGTGGCTTTAGCGCGCCACCGTCAAGACGCACCTCGCGCTGATCCCCGCTATTTTCTGCCGCGGTCGCGCCATTAGGCCGCAATCTTTAGGCGCGCCGCAGCTCGACAATTCGATTGACTCGCCGGTCATTTGTATACATACTAATCCTGTGTTCACGCTGGAGAAAAGCCTCGGATTTTTGGTCAGCCGACTCGCGTCGTCGATGCGTTCGGCATTGGAGAGCCGCCTCGCTGAGCACGAGCTGACGGCGCCGCAGTGGGCCGTGCTGATGCGGCTTCTTGAGCGCGACGACTGGCTTCAGAAAGACCTTGGCGACGGCCTAGGGATGGATAAGGCGACCGCTGGTGGCGTCATCGCCCGACTTGAGGCCAAAGGGTTGGTTGTCCGTAGGCGCGAGCCATCGGACGCGCGTTTCAACTGCGTGAGCGCGACGGCGCAGGGACGCGCGCTGGCCTTATCGGTCCGGCCCCTTGCGAAGATCGTCAATGATCGCGCGATCTCGGCGTTGACCGAGGGTGAAGTTGCCGAGCTGAAAAGACTTTTGATTCGCGCGCGCGCCTCGCTGATCGCGTAGGGCGCTTTTTTTTGGAAGGATAGTATGTATGCAAACTAAATCTATGGCTTGGCGTCCCGCGCTGATTTTTTTGCGCGGGCTGCATTTTGTCGGACTGGCGATGTTCCTTGGAACGATCATCGTCAATATCGTGGTAGAGAAGCACATCGCAGTAGGTGGGCTACCCTTGCTGGCGGACGGCCGAACGTTGATCAGCCTGATCAGCCATCGCCTCATCCTTCAAGGCCTCGGTTTGATGACCGTGACGGGCGTTCTCATGGCGGTTCTGCGCTTTGGCGCGGGAACTCCGATTTGGGTCTACGCCAAGGCGGCGTGCGTCGGCCTCATCGTTGCGATCAGTCTTGTCTTTCTGCTGCCTTCGCTCGACGAAGCGACTCGCTGGGCGGTCATTTCGGCGAGCCAGAACAAGCTTCTGCCGGAGTTTTCGCAGTGGCTGGGCGGGGGTGCGCACTTCGGCGTCGTAAATCTGCTTTTGTTTTTCGCCGCCGGGGCTCTGGCGCTGTGGCGTCCTTCGCTGCCAGTATCGCGGCGCCCTCGGTCGACTGATTGAAGCCGGTTCACCGTCCAACTTTACGCGTGGCGGCCGGTGCGGCTTTTGTAGAAGGCGAATTCGCGTAATTCGGGCCGCTTCAGCACGCTTCGAATGATCGGCTCCAGCCTGTCCGCATAGGCGATCGCCTGCTCGTCATCGCCGATCAGATCCTGGCGGACCTCAATGAGCAGCCCGGCGAGGCCGCGCCGAGTCACTTCCTCGTCGAGGGTGTCGCCGATCAGCGCGCCGTCATATGGCTCATTGTCCCCGACGACGATGCTCGCTTCGGCCAGCGCCGCGATCAGGGGCGCCGCGAGGCGCGGATCGCTGTCCCAGAGGATGCCGACCTCCCAGGGACGCCGCCGCCCGCGCCAGGAGGGCGTGAAGGAATGGATCGACAGGATAACCGGGAGGGGACCCGCCGCGATCATCGCTTCGATCGTCTGCGAGACCGCGCGGCGATAGGGGCGCCAATAGCGATTGAGACGCAGCTCGATCTCCTCGGCGCCGATCCCAGCATTGCCGGGAACGATGGCGCCGTCCGAGAGCTGCATGACCAGCGTCGGATCGTCCGCGCCGCGGTTCGGATCGATGAGAAGGCGCGAGAAGCGCGTGAGGAGCGCGGGCGCTGCGAGACGGTGCGCGAGACGGCGCGTGACGGCGGCGGCGCCGATGTCATAGCCGATATGGCGATCGAGTTCGGACTGCGGCAGGCCAAGCGTCCCATATCCGGCCGGCAGCGCATTTGCGGCATGATCGCAGATGAAGAGGACGCCCGCGTCGAGGCGCCCCCCGATCCGCTCTACAGCCGCTGCATCCTGATCCGGGGAAAGCCCCGCGGGTCGGTCCATCCATGGGTCTCCTTGAAGATTGCCATCGCGGAAGATGCTCGCCGCGCAAGCCTCGAAGCCTCCGCCACGTTCCCGCCACGTCCGCGCGCTTTGTTCGATCGCGGACCATGCAGCAGATTACCGCAAGGCCGCAACCGCCTTGGTAGACAATCCGGCGTTCGACTGTGAATGCAACCGCGACCTTGACGGCGATGAAACAAGCGATTACTCCCGCCATCATGGCGCTCGGCGTCTTTTTTTGCGCGCCCTCTCTGGCGCGGGCCGATTTTCGCCTGTGCAACACGACGTCGAGCCGAACCAGCGTTTCGCTGGCCTATACGGACGGCGAGATGTGGGTGAGCGAGGGCTGGTGGAACCTGAAGCCCGGCGCCTGCGAAACCCTCGTTCGCGGTCCGCTCGCCGCCGAATTCTATTACGTTTACGCGATGGACGAGCGCGGCGGCGAATGGAAGGGCAAGGCTTTCATGTGCACGCGCGACCGCGAGTTCCGCATCCTTGGACGCGAGGATTGCTATGTGCGCGGGTTCGACCGGACCGGTTTTTTTGAGGTCGATACCGGCAAGGAGGCAAAGAACTGGACGGTTCAATTGCCCGATCCGGCGCAGACGCGGACGACACCCTGACGAATTCTTTTCACGAGGCTCCCATGCGGCGATTGCGACGGTGCAAGATCATTGCGACCATAGGGCCGGCTTCGGCCAACAAGGACACGCTGTCGGCCTTGTTCCATGCGGGCGCAGATGTGTTTCGCATCAATATGAGCCACGCCTCGCATGACGCGATGCGCGATCAGGTCCGCGTGATCCGGGCTGTGCAGAAGGAGGCGCGCCGGCCGATCGGCATTCTGCTTGACCTGCAGGGCCCGAAGCTGCGTATCGGACTTTTCAAGGATCGCGCGGTGAAGCTCGCCAAGGGCGCGACGTTCACGCTGGATTCAAACCCCGAGCCCGGCGACGAGACGCGGGTCCATCTGCCGCATCCGGAAATCCTGCGCGCGCTGGAGCCGGGCCACACGCTTCTCATCGATGACGGCAAGGTCCGGCTCCATGTGGCGAACTGCGACGCGGCCCACGCCGTCGCCATCGTCGATGTCGCGGGCGAAATCTCGAACCGCAAGGGCGTCAGCCTGCCCGATACGGAAATTCCAGTCTCGCCCATGACGGACAAGGACCGCG
>DAITNE010000084.1:0-7156 GCA_036834765.1 Methylocella sp. | reverse complement strand
GACCAGCACGGCGGCAAGGCCGACGAGGGCGTGAAACAGGGCGACGAGCTGCGGCATCGCCGTCATTTGAATGGTGCGCGCCCGCCAGGCTCCGATGGCGCCGCCGATGCCGATGCCGACAATGATGAGAAGGAGCGAGAAGGGGCCGGCCGGCGGCTGATAGAACAGCGTCGTGACGATCGCGATCGCCATGCCGACCATGCCGGCGCGATTGCCTTGCCGCGATGTTTCCGGCGAAGACAGGCCGCGCAGCGCGTAGATGAATAAAAGCCCGGATACGAGATAAAGGACAGCGGCGAGATTGGCGTCCATGGCTCAGCCCCTTTTCTTGTACATCGCGAGCATGCGCGCTGTGACCAGAAAGCCGCCGAAAATATTGACCGAGGCGAGCACGAGGGCGATGAAGCCGAAAATCTTCGCGGCGATGGCGCCGCCCCCTGCATGACCACCGGTTACGACGCCGGCCGAAAGCAGGGCCCCGACCACGATCACGGAGGAGATCGCGTTGGTGACGGACATCAGCGGGGTATGCAGGGCGGGCTTCACCGACCAGACGACGTAATAGCCGAGGACCACGGCGAGCGCGAAAATCGCCAGCCGGAATACGAAGGGATCGACGACGCCGCCTGTCGCCGCATGGGCGCCGCCGGCGAGCTGATCCACATAGGTTTCCGCCGCCTCCGCCGCCTGTCGCGACGCTGCGACGGCCTGATGCAGTTTATCCAGAGCTGTCTGGTCGATCTCGTTCGCCATCGGTCACCTCCTCAAGTCATTTCTTTTTTTAAAGGCGCGTCTTTTCAAAGAGCCTCGCCGGTATTCAGTCCGCCGTCATGAGCCGGCCGGATTGGAGTCTTTGGCAGGCCGCGCCTTTTTCGCTTTGGCGGGCGCTCCGGCCGGGTCCGGGATCTGCGGCCCGGCCTCGCCCTCGGCCGTCCCGGCGGCGACTTCGGCGGCCGGCGCGGTTTGAACCCCCGAATCCGCCGGAGCCTGGAAATTCGGGTGGACCAGCGCCCCATCGCGCGTCAGCAGCGTCGCCTTGATGATCTCATCGTCCCAATTGATCGCAAGCTCATGCGAAGCGGGATCGACAAGGGGCTGCAGGAAGGAGACGAGGTTCTTGGCGTAAAGGAAGGAGGCGGTGGCCGGCACGCGTCCGGCGACATTCAGATTGCCGATGATCTTGACGCCGTTCTCGCTGACCACCGTTTCCCCCGGCCGCGACAATTCGCAGTTTCCCCCGCGTTCGACTGCGAGATCGACGATGATGGAGCCGGGCCGCATCGAGCGAACCATTTCGGCCGTGATCAGCACCGGCGCCGCGCGGCCGGGAATCAGCGCCGTCGTCACGACGATATCCTGCTTGGCGATGTGCGAAGCCGTAAGCTCCGCCTGTTTCGCCTGATATTCCGGCGACATTGGCTTCGCGTAGCCGGCCGCGGTCTCGGCGGCGGCAAATTCCTCGTCCTCGACGGCGATGAATTTAGCGCCGAGCGAGAGCACCTGCTCCTTGGTCGCGGGCCTGACGTCGGTCGCGGTGACGACGCCGCCGATGCGCCGCGCCGTCGCGATCGCCTGCAGGCCGGCGACGCCGACGCCCATGATGAAAATGCGCGCCGGCTGAACCGAGCCGGCGGCCGTCATCATCATGGGGATGGCGCGGTCGTAGGCCGCCGCGGCGTCGATGATGGCGCGGTAGCCGGCGAGGTTCGCCTGGCTCGACAGGACGTCCATCGACTGCGCCCGGGTGATTCGCGGGATCAGCTCCATCGCGAAGGCGCTGACTCCGGCCCCGGCGAGCGATTGCAGGGCGTCGATATGCTCATAGGGGTCCATGATCGCGATGACGGCGGCCCCCGGCTTGACGCCTGCAACCTCCGCCGCGCTCGGGCGGCGCACCCGCAAGAGGACATCGGCGCCGGCCGCCGCCGCCGCAGGCCCTTGCGCGATCACGGCGCCGGCCTCGGCGTAGGCTTCGTTGGGAATGGCGGACTTGCGTCCGGCGCCGGCCTCGACCGCGACCTCGGCGCCAAGCGCGGTCAGCGCCTTCACCGTCTCGGGGGTCGCGGCGACGCGGCTCTCATTGGCGTCGCTTTCGGCTTGGACGGCTATGCGCATGGCGCTCTCCGATGGATCATCGAGCTTTGGGGGAGGGGTTCATTCAGCCGGCGATAATGGCCAGCAGGATGAGGATGCCCGCCACGCCAGCGGCGGCGTAGGCCAGCAGCCGCACGAACAGCTTAAAGGTCTTCTCGTGCTCGTCGTAATTCAGGGTCGAGGCGGATTCCGCATGGTCGCTCGTCATCGAATATTTCCTCCTGGATCGCGGCGCGCGCAGTTCTTGCCGAAAGCTTTGGCAATGAATCCGCGCCTATGCAAGACAACAAAAGCCTCAAAGAGAAAAGTTAGCGCTTCGCCCGCGACGAAAGGTCGCTCCAGCGGCCGAAATCACACCGGCCGCGCGAGGCCGGCGGCCGACAGCGCCGTAGCCTGGCGGTTGCGCAGCGCCTCGGCCGAGAAGACGCCGATCGCCTCATTGAACATGCGATAGAAGTTCAAACGGGCGTCAAGGTGCAGGAACGCGCCGCCGAGTCCGATCGCCGCGCGATCCATGAAGACGAATTCCCGCGGCACCCGGACGGGCCCCTTCCGCTTCAGGGCCTGATGCACCTCAAAGGCCTGCTTGCGCCCATATTGTCCGGGCGCGACGCCGTCGGCGACCGTTCGCACGCGATCGTCGAGCAGGGGCGCATAGATGAAGCGAGCCCAGATATTCAAAATCTCGGCGAGATCGCGGGTCAGCCCCTGGAAACCCCAAGTCTCATAGGCATGGAAGGTGCGGTCGAAATCATTGTGAAGCAGGCCCTCATAGAGCTCGACCACGCCGCCGACGAACTTCGGCGTGAAAATGCGAACGCAGCCGTAATCGAGCAGATTGATGCCTTTCGCCTCCTTCGGCTCGTCTTCGCCGCCGAAAACGGTGTAATTGCCGAGGTGCGGGTCGCCGTGGATTACGCCGAACCGGATGAACGGGATCCACCAGGCCTTGAACATGGCGCTCGCGATGCGCGCGCGGCCCCCCGCCGGGGCGCCGGTAAATTCGAGCAGCTTTTCGCCGTCGAGCCAGTCCATAGTCAGGAGGCGGCCGGTCGAGAGTTCGGGCCGGATGCGCGGCACGCGAATGTCCTCGAATTGGGCGAGGATGCCGCGATAGAGCGCCGCGTGCCGCGCCTCGCGGACATAGTCGAGCTCCTCGCGCACGCGTGCGCCGATCTCCTCTGTCATCTCCCTTGTGTCGATGACGGGGCTCAGGCGCCGGTGCAGCGCGAACAGGATTTCGAGCTGGCCGAGATCAGCTTCGACGGCCGATTTCATATCGGGATACTGCAGTTTGCAGGCGAGCGCGGCGCCATCTTCGGCCACCGCACGGTGCACCTGGCCGAGCGAGGCCGCCGCCGCTGGACGCAGATCGAAGCTTTCAAATCGCGAGCGCCAGTTTGGACCGAGTTCGGCCTGCATCCGCCGCTTGACGAAGGCGGCGCCCATTGGCGGGGCGTCGGCCTGGAGCTTTTGCAATTCCTCCGCATATTCGGGCGGCAGGACATCGGGGATGGTCGCCAGCATCTGGGCGACTTTCATCATCGGGCCTTTGAGGCCTCCCAGCGCCTGCGCGAGCGCGACGGCGTTGGCCGCGCCTCCGCCGCCGCCGATCAGGCGCGCGCCGGCCATGCGCGCCGCGACGACGCCGGCATTCGCCCCGACTTTCGCATAGCGCGCCGCGCGGGCGGAAAGGCGATTGGCCTCATTGTCCCTGTGCGGCCCTGGATGATCTTGCAAGTCGCGCCGCCTTTTCGAACGAGATCACGCGCCGCAAGAGCTTGAGCGCGATCGCGCGACCATGCTCAGCGACCCGGTCGGTCTGTCAAGCGCGGGGCGGTCAACTCTTCGAGGCTGAAAGCTTGCGGGACGCCCCGGGGATGGTTCAGCCGGCGGCGAGGCCCGCCTCGAGGCGGGCGTCGAATTCGGCGAAATCGAGCCGAACCTCGACGTCATTGTCTTCGCTCCGCTGCGACAGAAAGCCGAGTTCGTGCGCCATTTGCAGCATCGCGAAATTATCAGCGGAGATGAGCCCGGTCACGACATTGAGGTGGCGCCGTCTGGCGCATTGCAGAATTTCGGTCATCAGCCGGTAGCCGAGGCCGTGATGCTTGAAGTCGGAACGCACCATGATGTCGTATTCGGCCGTATCCGAATCGGGATGCGCTTGCGCCAGATGCACGATGCCGAAGATTTCCTCCGGCCCCGAATCGGGCAAGGTCGTCGCGACGATAGCGACTTCCGTCTCCGGATCGAGATGCGTGAATTTTTCCGCCATCTGGCCGGCGAAATCGTGCGCGCTCCCCATCAGCCGGAAATGAATGTCCTGCGCCGAGGCGTGCGAAAACATCTCGACGAGACGCGGCCCGTCGTCGGGGCGTACATAGCGCAGCTGAAACACTTCGCCGTCGAAGAGCTTGATGGTGTGCTGCCTGTCGGACTTGCGGAGCGGTTTGTTCATGAAGTTGGGCCTCGGCTTGTTGTTATGTTTGCAGATCACGCCATGGTTGCGGTCGCCCGCATGGCGCGCATCAAGCTGCGTCTTTTGCGCTTTGGCCTGATGATCGAGAGAATAACCAGGGAAGATGCCTCGAACATGACGCTGCCTGCAGACCGCATCCATTTGGCGGCGCCGATAGAGTGCGTCACGGCTCGATTCGAACTTCGTCGAATTGGCCTCAACCGGCCTTCCCTCGCTTGCTATATATGCCTCCGTTTGAGTTATTTCGCAAGTGCAGCATTTTTACGTAACCCGTGGCGACGGGATGTGCGCGATCATACGCGCCAGTGGGTCTTCTATCGAGGAGGATGCTGCTTCCTTGTTCGTTAATAAAACATTACAAAACAATAAGTTAGATCGCGTTGCCCGCAGCAAAAAAAACAGACCCAGCGGCGAGATGTCGCACCGCAACAAAAACGCGTCGTTCGACGCCTATCCGGCGGCGATAATATGGAAGAAGCTGCCGCTGGTTCGCCCGCGCCGGCTTCCCTCGGACTGCTCCACGCCGCCATGGGCGTCGTGAACGAAGGCGAAAGGCGCATCGGGCGCGTCCGGCGCCTGCGCCGTCGCGTAATGGAATTCATGGCCGCGCAGGCGCGCTCCCGCGGCGCCAAGCGGATGCGCCGCCGCCAGACGCGCGTCGCGATAGCCAAGATTGAGCTTTCGCTCCGCGAAACTGAAGGCGGGGCCAAGCAGGCCGGCCATCTTGTGCGCGCGCCCGGATTTGTCGGCAAGGCTTTGGCCGAGAACCATGTAGCCGCCGCATTCGCCATGCACGGGCTTGGCCTCGGCGAACGCGCGCAGGCCCGCGAGAAACAGGCTCGCCGCGGCGAGCTCGCCGGCGTGGAGTTCGGGATAGCCGCCCGGCAACCAGCAAAGATCGCAGTCGCCCGGCGGCGGCTCGTCGGCGAGCGGCGAAAAGAAGCAAAGCTCCGCCCCGAGCCTGCGCCAGCCATCGAGTATATGCGGATAGAGAAACGAGAAGGCGACGTCCCGCGCGATGGCGATGCGCTGCGCCGGCGGGCGCAGGGCCGCGAGGGGCGGTTGGGCTGCCCCCTCGACGAAATCTCCAGCGGCCGCGCGGAAAAGAATCGCATCCATGTCGCAATGCGCGGCGACGAACGCAGCGATTCGATCGAGCAAGGCGTCGAGGCCGGCGATCTCCTCTGCCTGCACGAGGCCGAGGTGGCGCTCCGGCAGCTCTATGTTCACCGTGCGCGGCAGTGCGCCAAGGACGGAAATCCCGAGCGCTTCGATCGCTTCGCTCGCCAGCCTTTGATGGCGCGCGCTGGCGACGCGATTGAGGATCGCGCCGGCGATTTTGACGCGCGGATCATAGGTCGCGCAGCCCTTGACCACGGCCGCCGCCGATTGCGCCTGCCCGCTAACGTCGACGCAGAGCAGCACCGGCCAGCCGAGCTGGGCTGCGACGTCCGCAGAGGCGCCCGTTCGCCCCGGCGCACCAGCGACGCCGTCGAAAAGCCCCATCGAGCCCTCGCAGAGCACGAGATCGCATCGGCTGCGGTCCCGCGTCTCGGCGGCCGCCGAGGCGAGCGCACGGAGAAGTTCCGGGGCCATCGCCCAGCTGTCGAGATTGACGCTTGATTCCCCCGTCGCCGCGGCGTGAAAGGCGGGATCGATATAATCCGGCCCGCATTTGGCCGCGCCCACCGTGAGACCCCGCGCGCTGAAGGCGCGCATGAGACCCAGCGTCAGCAACGTCTTGCCGCTGCCTGACCGCGGCGCGGCGATGACAAGGCCGGGCGGCGAAGTCATTCGAGGCCCCTGCGAAAGCGGCGCCGGTAATCCGCGTCGTAAAGCGCGCTGTCGCGAAAATCGTGCGCCTCTAAAACCTTGCCGACCAAAATCAGCGCCGTGCGCTCCATCGGCGCGGCTTCGAGCTTCGCCGCGACGGTCCCGAGCGTAGCGCGCAGAATCGCCTCGTCCGGCCAGGAGGCGCGGAACACCACGGCGATGGGGCAGGCGCCCCCGTAATGGGGCGTCAGTTCGGCGACGACGGTTTCGATGGCGTGGATGGAGAGGTGGATCGCAAGCGTCGCCCCAGTCGCCGCGAAAGCGGCGAGCGTTTCGCCCGGCGGCATGGACGAAGCGCGCCCCTGCGTTCGCGTTAGCACCAGCGACTGCGCGACCTCAGGCAGGGTCAGTTCCGAGCCAAGCGCGGCGGCGGCGGCCGCGAAAGCCGGAACGCCGGGCGTGATCGTATAGGGGATAGCGACCTGGTCGAGACGGCGCAGCTGCTCGCCCATGGCGCTCCAGATCGACAGGTCGCCGGAATGCAGGCGAGCCACATCCTCGCCCGCCTGATGCGCGCGTAAAAATTCGGCGCAGATCTGATCGAGGTCCAGCGCCGAGGTGTCGATGATCCGCGCGCCCGCCGGGCAATGCGCCAGCAGCGCTTGCGGGACCAGCGAACCGGCGAATAGGCAGACGGGACAGCGCGCGATGAGATCGCGGCCGCGCACGGTGATGAGATCTGGCGCGCCGGGCCCCGCGCCAATAAAATGAACGGTCATGTTTCACGCTCGCGTTCTGCGTTCTGTT
>DAITNE010000083.1:0-7173 GCA_036834765.1 Methylocella sp. | reverse complement strand
CGCGACCAGGGCCGCGAGCGACATGCCGCGCCCCGCCGCGAGCGCGTTCAGGCGGTCCCAGAATGCGCGCTCCAGGGAGATGCTGGTGCGATGTCCGGCGATCGTGAGCGAGTGCTTGACGATCGCTCCCCCCGCGGGCGGGCTCCCGTTACCCCGCGTCGTCATCTGGGGCGGCTCCGGCGTCCGCGCGCCGATGGCCATCGAGACGCGTCGCCTCGAGGTTCCGCAGCCTGATCGCCGCCTCGCGATCGGCGCGGCTGGCGCCGAGTTTCGCCCGGTTCGCAGCGGCTTCCGCGTCAGATCCGGCGCGCGCTTTTTGCTTGCGCGCGCGGCGCAGATTGACGATCTCGCCCATCAGGTTTTCTTGCGAAAAGCGTCGATGGAAACAATCTTGTCCGTTGCACTGTCGCCTGCAGCGCCGGCGTCTCGCGGCGCCTCCGCATCTTTCGGCTTCAACGTATCGACGCTGGCGATCCGCGCCGACGGCTCCGTCGCCACCCCCGTCGGCGAACCGGCGTCATTGGCGCTGGCCTCCGCCGTTTCGACATCGAGCTTGAATTCAAGGTCGAAGCCGGCGGCCGGATCGGAGAAACGGGTAATGGCGTCGAAGGGAATGAGCAGCATCTCGGGCACGTTCTTGAACGATAACCCGACCTCGAATGCATGATCGCTGACGCTCAAATCCCAGAACTGATGCTGCAGGATGATCGTCATTTCGTCCGGATAGAGCTCGCGCATGCGAGACGACAGCCGGACGCCGCGAGCATGGGTGCGAAACGTGATGTAAAAATGATGTTCGCCGACGAGGCCGTCGCGCGCCATGTCGCCCAGCACCTTGCGGACGACGCCGCGCAGGGCGTCCTGGACGAGAATGTCATAGCGCATCAGATCCACAGCCATGAAGACCTCGGGGACAAATCGAGTGCGACGGCAAAAACTTGCCGATTGAGTTAAACAAAAACCGGACGATTGGCAAAGCGGCAAAAAGGAATTGCGCAGACGAAATGAAAGTGGAGGCTTCTGTTGCCAGGTGCCTCCGAACCCCGCCTTAGAGTGCTACCCCCAAGGGCTTTGATTTCGGTAGTATTGCCGCATTACGCAGCAACGGCCACCGGAGCATAGTTGTCATTCGCAACTATAAGGTTAGCCCGATAACGGCGGTACAATGCCGAGCAAAAGACTATCCTTTACACTCCCCGTCGAACCTATTTCGCCCCCGCCAAAAGCCGCCTTCTGGAATTTAATTCCGCCAGACGGATTTTGGTGGAGGCGCCGGGTACCGCCCCCGGGTCCGAAGAGCTTATTTCGACGCCGTTTATCGCCATAGCCGCAAAGAGCGCGGCGAACCCAATATAGGCGTGAGAATCGGAATTTACAAAGGCTGATGCGATTTAACGCGCTTTGTGCAATTTTCCGTTATCGCAAGCCCTTCGGCACGCTGGCTTATCCCCAGGCGGCTTGCCGTCAAAGACTTGACCCCGCCGGCCCGGACGCCGATTTTCCCTTTGCGGAACGCTTTATGCTGCGGTGCAGCATAAAATCGCTGCCCGGCATCGAGGCGTCCCGCGAGTCGAGGATTTACAGATGCGCCCCTATCTCGACCTGCTCGACACAATCCTCAGCAACGGCGCGCCAAAATCTGACCGCACCGGCACCGGCACGCTTTCGATCTTCGGCCATCAGATGCGCTTTGACCTCAGCGCAGGTTTTCCGATGGTCACGACGAAGAAGCTGCATTGGAAATCGATCGTGCACGAATTGCTGTGGTTTTTGCGCGGCGACACCAATATCGCCTATCTGAAAAACAACGGCGTCGGCATCTGGGATGAGTGGGCCGACGAGAGAGGCGACCTCGGGCCCGTCTATGGCCGGCAGTGGCGTTCCTGGGCGGCGCCGAGCGGGCGCACCATCGATCAGATTTCCAGCGTAATCGATGAAATCAAGCACAATCCATTCTCGCGCCGCCTCATCGTGTCAGCCTGGAATCCGGCCGATATCCCGGAAATGGCGCTTGCGCCGTGCCATTGCCTCTTCCAGTTCAACGTCCGCGACGACGCGGACGGCGTGCGCCGCCTCGATCTCCAGCTCTATCAGCGCTCCGGCGACGTTTTTCTCGGCGCGCCGTTCAATATCGCAAGCTATGCTCTTCTGACCGAGATGACGGCGCAGGTCTGCGGCCTCGCCCCCGGCGATTTCGTCCATACATTCGGCGATGCCCATCTTTACCTCAACCATCTGGAGCAGGCGCGCCTGCAGCTTGCCCGCGAGCCGCGCCCGCTGCCTCGGCTCAAGCTGAATGAGACGGTGAAATCGATCTTCGATTTCCGTTTCGAAGACGTCGCGCTTGAAAATTACGACCCGCATCCAGGGATCAAAGCGCCCATCGCGGTGTGATGCTTCTTTTGCGGCGCTGGCGCGATCGCACGGGCTGGGCTCAATAACGAATCAGGTCGCAGCCCCAATCCCAATATTTCCGCGCGATCTGACGCCCGAACAGGTGCGGTGTCAGGGGGCGAGTTCGGCGTTATCGTCGACGACGGCCGCGCGTCCGACGCGGGCGGAAACGGATCGCCGCCAGAGGTCGCCGCCCGACATGCGACGGTCGCTCCAATATCGGAGGGATCGTAACCTGGAAAAAGATATTCGGGGTTGAATATGTTGTCGAAGCGCTCCTTGAAGAGAAAATAATGGCTCGCTGGAACAAGCACCGCCTTGCCGCCGGCGACGGCGCTGAGCGCAGCGGCGTTCGCCCCGATTTGCGCGCGCTTCTCGAAATAGGACGAACGGGTCTCGATGAGGCGCAGCAGCACAAAAAACGACGCAGGAGCGAGCGGCGCAAACAAAATCAGCGCCCCTGAAATGAAGATGGCGGTGCGCCGGCGCGGTCGAACGCCGCCGATCGATAAAAACCAAAATGACATGGTGACGGCGACGAAAGCGATGGCTACGAAATAATTGCCCTGTCGGGGAAAAATCAGAGGCGTGGCGAGAAGAAGCAAGCCCAGCGCGAGAGGAACTGAAGCCTGTCGCAGCCAATCCTTCCGCGGCTCGATGGACGCCAGAACGAATATGATGAAGGCAAGGGCGAGAAGCCACCTGACCCCCCACAAGATGGAGGATATCCCGGAGGAGAGGAGACGTGCTTGAGTTTCTCTACGAAGCCGACATCGTTGAAGATGATCTCGGCATGGTGCGTAAAGCGCTCAATGCTGGTCGGGTCGATCAAAGCGTAGATCGCGATCGTCGCCAATAGCGGCGTCGCCGCGACCGCGACGCCCTTTGCGACCAGCGCAGCCAGCCGAGCGACGGGCAATTTTGAGCCGTGATAGACGAGCGTCACGGCAAGCACGCCGCCAACCAGCCCATAGTACGGCGAAATCAGAAACGTCAGCCCGGCGATGAGAAACAGAAAGAGAGCGGACGCCGGCGTGATTCCCCGCCGATTGCAAATGATCGGCATCGCCAGCAGAAACACGAGCGCCAAATGGTCGGGCCGATCCCCCGGCCATTCATAGCCGCCGGTCGGCAAAATCAGGGCCAATGCGACCGCAAAGGCGATCTGGAGCCGGATATCGATGCTTCTTGGCAGCAGAGTCAAAACTTCTGCGCAAAGTAGAGCGGAGATCGCCAAGTCAAACATATTGTTTGAATCGACGCTGCAGCCAAATAGGCTTGCAAACCCGCCAAAGACTAAGGGGAAAATTGGTCCCTGGCTCAGCCACAGCTTCCGATCAAAACTGTCGGTTCCGACGTAAGATGCGCTGGTGAAGCCATGACCCAGAGCGAGATTGCAGCCGGGATCCTTGAAATGATAGACATCCGGCCCGATCAGGACATTCGGAAAGGCGATCCGGAACGCGATCCATAGAATGAGGCCGGCGAGGAGAATCAGATATTTTGGCTGAACGAACGTCGGCGCCGCTCGCATCGAATCATGTGCCTCGAACGCCGCCAACCGCCGACTCCCGATGTGCAAGGATTTTAATAGGATTTGTAAGGGTTAAGGCGCACCCGCGACGAGGCGGGAGACACGCGAATTCGTAGTTCGCAGCTAGATGAAGCATGGTGCCGGTCAAGCCGTTAATACAGCCCGCCGCCGCGCGAAAACGACCAGCCCCGTAGCAACCGGACAGCTGGCGCGGCTCGGATTGGCTGGGCCTTTGCGATCGCCTAGGCTATAGGGAGCGCCTCGCATCAGTTTGAGCAAGGCGCCATGACCCGCTCGGAGACGGCCGAACGCAAAGCGCCTGGCGCTCTTTATTTTCCAGGCGGACAAGCCTCGACCAGGGCGGGCATCCTCTGGATGCTGATCGCGACCCTGCTGTTCGTCTGCCAGGATTCGACCGCGCGGATTTTGCTCGCATCCTGTCCGCCGGCGGAAATCGCCTTCGCGCGCTTCTTCGTTCATCTGCTTCTGGTCGGCTCCTTCCTCGGCTGGCGGGAGCCGCTCCTCATGCGCACGCGCCGCCCGGTGTTGCAGATGCTTCGGTCGAGCCTGCTTCTCGGCACGACGCTGTTCGGCTTACTGGCCCTGAACGTCATGCCTTTTCTCGATTTCTCCGCGGTCGCCTGGGTCGCGCCCGTGCTCGTCACCGCTCTTTCGGTCTGGCTCCTTCGCGAGAAAGTTGGCCTGCGCGGATGGCTCAGTGTTTTCGCCGGCCTCGCCGGCGTTTGGGTCATCGTCGGACAAGGCGGCATTGATTTTTCGCCGCTGATGGCGTGGCCGCTCCTCGCCGCGCTTTGCAACGCGCTCTATCAGATCGCGACCCGCAAGCTGCACACCAGCGACCCCGCCCTGACCACGCTGTTTTATTCGCCGCTCGCGGGCGCGGTTTTCTGCGCCGCGCTCCTGCCTTTCGTCGGAGTCGCGCCAAAGGCCGCCGATCTGGCGCTGATGGTTCTTCTTGGCGCCCTCGGCGTCGCCAGCCATTTTTGCATGATCCGCGCTTTCGCGGCGGCGCCCGCAAATATCATCGCGCCTTTCGGCTATACGGCGCTGCTTTGGGCGCTCCTGTCCGGCGTTGTGATTTTCGCGGAGATTCCGAGCTTGCGCACCATTATTGGAGCGGGCCTCATCGTCGCCGCCGGCCTCTCGATTTTCCTCGGCGTGCGGCCGAGAGGGAGCGTGTGAACCCATGGATACGATTCGTAAGCCCCCGCGCATTCGCGCAGCAAATCCGGCCGACGCGGCGCTTATCTTCTCTTTCGTCGCCGAATTGGCGGCCTACGAGCATCTCTCCCACGAACTCCTTGCGACGCAGGACGACATCGCCGCCGCGCTGTTTAGCGCCGCGCCGCGCGCCTTTTGCGATATCGCCGAGGACGGGCGCGAAGCGGTCGGCTTCGCCTTGTGGTTCTACACATTTTCGAGCTTTCGCGGCCGCTGCGGCATCTGGCTCGAGGATCTTTACGTGCGCCCCGCCTTCCGCGGACAGGGTTTCGGCAAGGCGCTGTTGAAGCGCGTCGCGGGCCGCTGCGTCGACGAAAATCTCGGCCGGTTCGAATGGTCGGTGCTCGACTGGAACGAACCCTCAATCCGGTTTTACAAGGGGCTCGGCGCGCGGCTGATGGATCAATGGCGAATTTGCCGCGTCGAAGATGAAGCGCTGCAAAGACTCGCCGAAACCGCGTCGCCGCCGGCATGAGCGCGCCGCTCGCCATCGTCGCGGCGATCGGCCGAAACGGCGTCATCGGGGCCGATGATCGCCTGCCCTGGCGCCTACCGAGCGATCTCAAGCGGTTCCGCGCGCTGACGCTTGGCAAGCCCCTGCTGATGGGCCGCAAGACGTTCCAGTCGATCGGTCGCGCCTTGCCCGGACGCGAGACGATCGTCGTGACGCGCGAACGCGGCTTTGCGGCGGATCCAGCCGGCGTTCACGTCGCTCACGATCTCGACGCCGCTCTAGCGCTGGCGCAGGCGCGCGCGCGGGCGATGGCGGCGGACGAAATCATTCTGGCGGGCGGCGGCGATCTCTACGCGGCGCTGCTCGATCGCGTCGACCGCATGTATCTGACGCTGGTCGATCTGTCGCCGCCGGGCGACGCGCATTTCCCGCCGATCGACGCGGCGCAATGGATCGAAGCCGCGCGGACGCGGCCGCAGCCTATCCCGGCGGATGAAGCGGCTTTTACGTTCGTCGAGCTTCGCCGCTTCAAATCCGCGCCGTAACGAAGTCCGTCGATCCAGCGCCACAGCGAACCATTTCGCCTTGGCGGCTTTGAAGTCCGCCGAGGAGAGACGCCATCCTAAACGCTATCCCGCTGGAAATTGAACCCGGACATCGCGCCTTTCGCGCCATTTGCGCTTGCGCGAGGACGCGATGTTTCCTTCTTACGCTCGCGCTCGTCGCCATTGCGGATTTGCCCGCAAAAGCCGCTCTCGCGGCCGCGCCGGAGATTCACAAGTACGCAGAAGCGCCTTTGCCCCCGCGAAGGCCATCGCCGCCCGCCTCGCCTGCCGAGATCAGCGCTTCGCCGCAAGCGCCTGAAGCGACCGGCGCGGCGACAACAGACTGCCCCGCATCGCTCCTCGCCAAAGGCGCGGCTTTCAAGCCGGCGAAGATGGAGCCGCCGGCCGATCCGCGCTGCGTCGTGGCGCAGCCCGTCACCGTCGAGTCGCTGGCGGCGCCGGGCGGCCAACGCATCGATTTGCCGGACCGCCCAACGGTCGACTGCGTCACTGCGACGACCTTCGCAAGTTTCGTCGCGGAAGCTCTGGCGCCGCTCGCCAAAGGCTCCTTCGACGCCTCGATCGCCGCGATCCGCACGGGTCCCGGGTTCGACTGTCGAATGCGCGACCACCTTGCTGGCGGCAAACTGAGCGAGCACGCCAAGGGCCTCGCGATCGACATCGCCAGCATCACCTTCGCCGGCGATCGCGTCTATCAGGTCGGCGCCATGGCCGATGACGCCGAGCGGGCGTTCGACCACGCCGCCCGCGCCGCCGCCTGCGGCTATTTCCACACGGCGCTTGGCCCCGGCGCCGACGCCTTTCACAGCAGCCACTGGCACGTCGATCTCGAAAGCCGGGGCTCCGACGGCAAATCGAAGTTTTGTCAATGAGCCGCCTTTCGGGGCTACGCCCTGGCAGCGCCTCAGACGTTGAACGTTGCGGCGGGCCCGCGCGGCGCCCATTTGTGCTCTCGCGGGCGTTCTCCTATAAGTGCGCCGGAG
>DAITNE010000082.1:2679-7184 GCA_036834765.1 Methylocella sp. | reverse complement strand
TTCGTGGTATGCCCGCGCACGTCACCGTTCACGTTCGTCATCGAGATCCCGCCGAATTTCGAGAAAGACGTCCTCGCCGGGCGAAGCCCGGCGGTCCAGGTCAACGTTGACGCCACCGCCATGGTGACGGCGGGGCTTGGCTACGGCTACATCCAGCAGATCCTCACGACTGAGATTGACAATTTCGTGTCCCGTAACGAAGGCGCATTTCAGTCTCGTTCGCAAAATATTTCAAAGTCGCCGATCACGCTCGCCGTGCGCGTGGCCTTCAATCCGAATGTCACGACCGCATGGTTCACAAGCGTCATGGGAATCGTCAACAATGTGACGATGCTTGCGATCATTCTGGCCGGCGCCGCCATTATCCGCGAGCGCGAGCACGGCACTATGGATCATCTGCTCGTCATGCCTGTCACGCCGTTCGAAATCGCCATATCCAAGATCTGGGCGAATGGCCTTGTGATCGCCATTGCAGTGTTTCTATCGCTCGAAATCGTTGTGCGACAGTTTCTCAAGATCCCGATCGTCGGCTCGGTGCCTTTGTTCGTCGGCGGCGCCGCGATATATCTGTTCTTTGCAACTGCGGTTGGCATATTTCTGGCGACGATCGCACGGTCGATGCCGCAGCTCGGCCTGCTCTACATTCTCGTCGCGATGCCCATGAATATCTTGTCAGGCAGCAACACGCCGCTCGAATCCATGCCGCCGATCTTGGGCTCCATCATGATGTTTTCGCCTTCGACCCATTTCGTCCTCTTCGCGCAATCCATCCTCTTTCGCGGCGCGGGCTTGGCGGTGGTGTGGCCGCAATTCCTCTTTGTCGCGTTCGTCGGCGGATTCTTCCTGTTTCTCGCGCTAATCCGCTTTCGCTCGGTTGCGACGCAGAGCGGCTGAAACTTTTCGCGCCGCGCCTTTTCGGGCGATGCAGCCCGCGGGTCGCGGCGAGGCCATGTTCCGCGCCTGGAGCTTGAGTTCGATCAAGGCGCTATCGGGCCGGATCGCCGATGATCGTCCAGTCGGCGTCAAGAAAGCGGCTCCAACTTTTGTTTTGTCGCATTTTCTTCACACGAACCGGGTTCTGCTTCACTTCGGAAATGCCCTGAAGGGACGGCGATGCACGCTCCTGCCCACCTGCACGCGACGACTATTCCGGCGAAGCTCGCTGCGCCGAATCGATGGGATCTCATCGCCTTCCCACTGATATTCGCCGTGCTGGTGCTGCTTGCCGTTGGCGCGAAAGGCACGTTCGGTCCGCTTGAAGCGGTGAAAGCTGCGCCGATCTCGCTCGATCCCGCCATGTTGCCCGGCTACGCCGTGCGCACCGTCTTGCGCATGCTCGCGGCGATGGTGGCCTCGCTCCTTTTTACCCTGACTTACGGGACGCTGGCGGCCAAGAGCAAGCGCGCCCAACTCATCCTCATTCCGATCCTCGACGTCCTGCAATCCGTTCCGATCCTCGCCTATATATCCTTCACCGTCGTTTTCTTCATGAATCTGTTTCCGGGCCGCGTGCTCGGCGCCGAACTCGCCTCGATCTTCGCGGTCTTCACCAGCCAGGCCTGGAACATGGCGTTCAGCTTTTATCAATCGCTGCAAACGGTCCCGCTCGATCTCGACGAGGCGAGCCGCGCTTTTCGTTTCTCCTCCTGGCAGCGATTCTGGCGTGTCGAAGCGCCATTCGCCGTCCCTGGCCTCGTCTGGAACATGATGATGAGCATGTCGGGGGGCTGGTTCTTCGTCGTCGCCTCCGAGGCGATCAGCGTTGGCGACGAACAGATCGCGCTGCCGGGCATCGGCTCTTACGTCGCTCTTGCGATCGAGCGCCAAGATCTCGGCGCGATCGGCTGGGCGCTGCTGGCGATGACCCTCGTCATTCTTCTCTATGATCAACTCATGTTCCGGCCCCTGGTCGTCTGGGCCGACCATTTCCGGTCTGAGCAGGCCGCCGCGCAGAGCTTGCCGCATTCCTGGTTCCTGACCGTCCTGCACCGCGCGCGGTTCCTGCACGCGACGGGCCGCCCGCTGGGACTTGCGGCGCAATGGACGCTGCGGGCGCCGATTTTCAACAAAGTGGTTCCTGGTCCGCGTATCACCGAGACCACAACGCGAAGCCGCGTCGTCGACGGTCTCTGGTACGTCGGCGTCATCCTGGCGGCTCTCTTTGCCGCCGGCATCATCATCCGCTACATCGCCACCGAACTGAACTGGTCGAACGTTCTTACCGTCCTGCGGCTTGGGTCCTACACGCTGCTGCGCGTCGCTTTGCTCATCGCATTGGCCTCAATCATCTGGGTGCCGATCGGGGTCATGATCGGCCTGCGTCCGAAGCTCGCCGAAGCGATCCAGCCGCTGGCGCAGTTTCTCGCAGCCTTCCCGGCGAATCTCCTCTTTCCTTCGCGGTCATCACGATCGTGCGCTTCGATCTCAATCCGGATATCTGGCTGAGCTTGCTGATGATCCTCGGGACCCAGTGGTATATTCTATTTAACGTGATCGCCGGCGCGACGACTTATCCGACCGATTTTCTTGAGGCCGCCAGCAACTTCCAGATCCACGGCTGGAAATGGTGGAAGAACGTGATTTTGCCGGGGATCTTCCCCTATTATGTGACAGGCGCCCTCACCGCGTCCGGCGGTGCCTGGAACGCCAGCATCGTCGCTGAGTCTGTCTCGTGGGGCAAGACGCATCTCACCGCGCAAGGGCTCGGCGCCTACATCGCGGAGATGACGACGAAGGCCGACTATCCGCGCATCGTGCTCGGCATTGCGGTCATGTCGCTTTATGTGATCTTCTTCAACCGCGTCCTCTGGCGCCGGCTCTACCGCTACGGCGAGCGCCATTCCCGGCTGGATTGAGAGGCAAGCCATGCTCGAAGCCACGCGAAGCCAAGAGGTCGCGGCGAAGGCCGTCCTCGATCTTTCTCATATCCATCAGGCCTTTCCGCGGCCGAACGGCGATTCATCCGTCGTCCTCGACGACATCAGCTTCAGCCTTCGCGAGGGCGAGATCGTCGGCGTCCTCGGGCGCTCCGGCTGCGGGAAATCGACGCTTTTGCGCATCGCCTCGGGCCTGATGCGGCCGACCTCCGGCAAGGTGACCTACGAAGGCAAGGCCGTCGATCGGCCGGCCAAAGGCATCGCGATGGTTTTTCAGACCTTCGCGCTGTTTCCCTGGCTCACGGTTCTTCAAAACGTCATGGCCGGTCTCGATGCGCTCGGCATGAAGGAGGCGCAAGCGCGCGAAAAGGCCATCGCCGCGATCGAACTCATCGGCCTTGACGGTTTTGAGACCGCCTATCCGCGCGAACTCTCCGGCGGAATGCGCCAACGGGTCGGCTTCGCGCGCGCGCTCGTGGTTGACCCCGTCATTCTGCTGATGGACGAGGCGTTCTCCGCCCTCGACGTGCTGACCGCCGAGACGCTGCGATCGGATTTCATCGATATCTGGACTGAGAAGAAAACCGCGATCAAGTCGGTGATGCTGGTCACCCACAATATAGAGGAGGCGGTGTTCCTCTGCGACCGCATCATTGTGCTGGCCTCAAACCCTGGCCGCATCGCAGCCGAACTCGAAGTGCCTTTGCCGCAGCCGCGCGACCGCCTGGCGCCGGAGTTCCGGCCGGGGATCGGCGTGCGGCTGCCGGTCGTCCCGAGCCTGCGCATCGCCGATTTTCTCGACATGCTGGCGCTGCCGCCTCTTTCGGGAAAGGCTGACCTCCGCGTGCTCGGGGAACGCCTGCGTCTCGAAGTCGACGCGCTGCTGCCCGTCGAGGAGGCTGCGCAGATCCTCGGCTTCGTCGAGATGAAGGGCGGCGCGCTGCATTTGACGGCGGCCGGCAAGATCTTCGCGGGCGATACGGCGGAGGGCCGCAAGAAGCTGTTCGGCGAGCATCTTTTGCGCAGCGTTCCGCTCGCCGCGCATATTCGCCGCATCCTCTCGGAGCGCTCGCCGCACGCGGCGCCGCGCGGGCGCTTCCTGCCCGAGCTTCAGGATCATTTGAATCCCCATGATGCGGATCAGACGCTGACGGCGGCGATCGACTGGGGTCGCTACGCCGAAATCTTCGCCTACGATCATAAGCATCACAGGTTCAGTCTGACGCCATGAGAAAGCAAAAGGAGCGCCGATGAAGACGCAGATACTGGCCGCGATCGGCGAGAGCGAATTGCAGCCGGCGGCGCGCCTCAACGCGGCGCTCGCGGCCAACGACCGGTTGAAATACGCCTTCTCGCTGCTCCAGATGGCCCTGACCCATGCCGAGCATCCCGAGCAGACGGCGCCAACGATGAAGCGCGAGCGCATCGCCTGCGGCGTCGACGATCTTGATCTCGACGGCGCCGCGGCGGGCGCGCGCATGGTGGGGAAAGCCTGCAGCGTGCCGGGCGCCGCGCGGATCCTCCAGCGCATCGCAGACGACATGCGCGTGATGGCCGCGCCAGTGCTCGCGGGCAAGCCGGACGAATTCGCGGGGCGATGCGGCGCGCGGGTGAAATTGTGTACGGATG
>DAITNE010000082.1:0-2669 GCA_036834765.1 Methylocella sp. | reverse complement strand
GCCTGCTCGCGGCGCTGCCGAAGGCGGAGAATGATTCTCTCGATCCCGCCGCCGTCTCGGCCATGATGCAGGCGGGGCAGGGCGGCGCGGATAGCCTGCATCGTCTGGTGATGGATTTGCACAAGCAGCTGAACGCAATGCAGGCGGCTCTGGCCGAGGAGACGCTGGACGGCGCCGCCGCCTACAACCTCGCCGATGTTGACCGCCCGCTGGTGCTGGCCTTCATGGCCGGCGTCAATCGCACCGCGAAGCTGAAATTCAACCATCCGGGCCTTGCCGCCACCGCGACCCGCGCGGGCGGGCGGCTGGTGATCCAGAACGATATCGGCGCCACCGACGCGCATGTGATCGTCATCCATGTGGAGGGCCTCACGGTGAGCGTCGCCTATACGGATGTGCACGCCGAGCGGCTCGCCTTCTTCCAGGATATGCTGAAATCGCAAAAGGTCATTTGGGAGAAGGAGCGCACGGACGTACTCGGCGCGGGAACGGCGTTCTATCTGGCGACCGGCCGCGTCGAGGCGGCGAGTGAGGAGGCCTGCCGGGATTATCTGGCGTTTCTCGGCTCGCGCCTCGTGTTCCTGATCGACTGGAACCGCGCCCGCAAGCAATTGCGCGGGTTTTTGCGCGGGGGCGACCGCATCGCTCTGTTGCGCTGGGCGGCGGACGCGGAGATCGGACATCGCGGCTTTCTGGAGCTCGGCGGCGCGCGGCTGGTCAATCAGGCGATCGAGGCCGTCGCCGGATCGGCGATGCATTTCGGCGACCGGCTGTGCGACGTGCTCGGCGATGCGCCGACGCTGGATTTCCTGCGCTTCGTCTTCAGGACCGCGACGGAAGGGCTTTTATCCGGCCAGTCCGGCGCGCTCATCCACGACCGCGTCAAGGTGACGCTCGCCGCGCATTTTAGCAATGAGGAGCGCCAGCTTTTGCGCATCGGCGCCGATCATGCCGGAATCATCTTCGAGCTCGCGAGCCTCGCGCGCGACGCGCTGCAGGCGGATCCGGACGGCGCCGGCAAGCGCGCCCGGCACGCGCGCGGCTTCGAGCACGATGCGGACGGACTGGTCGTCGGCGCGCGCGAGGCTGTGGCGCGCCGCCCGGATTATGCGGTCTTCCTGCGCCTGTTGCAGACGGCTGACGATGCGGCTGACGAACTGGAGGACGCGGTCTCCCTCATTGGTCTTGACGCGCTTCACGGCAAGCCGCTGGAGGCGTTGCAGATCCTCGCCGATCTTTTGGTCGAGGCCGCGCAGGAGTGGATCAAGGCGCTCGGCCACGCGAGCCAGATCGGCCGCGCGGCGGGCGACGCCGAGACGGAGGATTTCTTGACCGCGATCGATCGCATCGGTGCCCTTGAACATCAAGCGGACGATGCGCAGCGCGCGCTGACGGCGAGCGCGGTCCAGCACGCGCGGGACTTCCGCCAGCTGCATCTTTTTTCCGCCATCGGCGACCGGCTCGAAGAGGCGGCTGACGCGCTGAAGCACGCGAGCCTCATCCTGCATGAACATGTGCTCGGGGACGTGATCTATGGTTGATCTCTATCCGATTCTGCCGGAGGCGCCGCTTGCCAAGGGCGGCGCGGAGGAGGTGGGCAACAAGGCCTGGAACCTGATGCGCCTCGCGCAGGCGGGCCTCCCCGTGCCGCCCGCTTTCGTGTTGCCCACAAGCTGGCGCCTCCGCCAGGGACCCGCCCGGGAGGCGGCGCTGAGGCAGGCGCTGACTGACGGAATCGCCCGGCTCGAAATCGCGACCGGCCTGAAATTCGGCGCGGCGCGCCGGCCGTTGCTCGTCTCCGTCCGCTCGGGCGCCGCGGCGTCCATGCCGGGCATGATGGAGACGGTTCTCGACGTCGGCCTCAACGCGGAGACCGTCGAGGCCCTGATCCGCCTGACCGGCAATCCGCGCCTCGCCTGGGACAGCTATCGCCGCCTGGTGCAGGGCTATGCCGAGGTGGTGGCGGAGCTGCCGACGGCGCCCTTCGATGCGCTGGTCGCGGCGGCGCTGGAGCAGGGCGAGGCTTCGAGCGAGCGGGAGCTCGATCATCGCAGCCTCCGCGCGCTGACGCTGGCGATGCTGGATTGCTACCGCGCGCTGACGGGAAGCGATTTTCCGGCCGATCCGCGCGAACAGCTCGTGAGCGCGGCCACGGCGGTGTTCCTTTCCTGGGATGCGCCGAAGGCAGTAAGCTATCGTCGGTTGAACGGCATCGGCGAGGAGGGCGGCACGGCGGTGACGGTGCAGAGCATGGTCTTCGGCAATGCGGGCGGCGCATCGGGCTCCGGCGTCGGCTTCACCCGCAACCCGGCGACCGGCGCGCCGGAGTTCTATTACGACTTTCAGTTCGACGGCCAGGGCGAGGACGTCGTCGCGGGACGCCAGCGATTGGGCGATCGCGACAGGCTTCGCATGGCGCTGCCCGCCGTCTTCGCGCGGCTGACCGCGATTTGCCGCGAACTCGAAGCGCTGTTTCGCGACGCGCAGGATTTCGAGTTCACCATTCAATCCGGGATGCTGTTCCTGTTGCAGACCCGGCGGGCGAAGCGCACCGACTGGGCGGCGCTGACGATCGCTGTGGACATGGTCGGCGAAGGGCTGCTGACGCCCGCCGAGGCGCTCGAACGGCTCGCCGGCATCGACCTTGAGGCCGTGGTCCGCACCAGCCT
>DAITNE010000081.1:0-7242 GCA_036834765.1 Methylocella sp. | reverse complement strand
ACCGCCGCGAGCTCGCGCGAGGCGGCTGCGTTTGCGGCCATAGGAAAAATAGATCGCAAGACCGATCGCCAGCCATACGGCGAACCTAATCCAGGTGTCGCGTGGCAAACCAAGCATCAGCAGGACCGCGGAGGCGGCGCCGAGCGGCGCGACGACAGCGATCAGAGGCGCCTTGAACGGTCGCTGGATCTCCGGGTGCACGAAGCGAAGAACGAGGACGCCAAGACAAACCACGGTGAAGGCGAACAGCGTGCCGATGCTGACCAGTTCGCCGACGAGGCCGATCGGGAGCAGCCCGGACAGGATTGCGACGATGCTCCCCGTGAACAGCGTCGTCAGATAGGGCGTGCGAAAACGCGGATGCACCTTCGCCGCGATCGGTGGCAGCAGTCCGTCGCGCGCGATGGCGTAAAGCACGCGGGACTGACCAAGCAGCAGCACGAGAACGACGGAACTCAGTCCAAGGATCGCGCCGAATTTGATCACTGTCGAAAGCCAGCCAAGTCCAATCACGTCGACGCCGAGGGCGATCGGGTCAGGGACGCTCAGCCGATCGAAGGGAACGATCCCCGTGATGACAACGCTCACCAGCACATAAAGAATGGTGCAGATAAAAAGCGAACCGAGAATGCTGAGCGGCATGTCGCGCTGAGGGTTCTTGGCTTCCTGCGCCGCCGTCGAGACCGCGTCAAAGCCGATATAGGCGAAGAACACCACCGCGGCGCCGCGAATGATTCCGCTCCAGCCATATTCGCCAGGGCCGGCGTTCGGCGGGATGAAGGCGCCGCCCGGGTTGCTCGCCGTCACCCAGTTCGCCGTGCTGAATGACGAGACTCCGGCGAGGATGAAAGCGACGATGATCGCCAGCTTGATGGCGACGATGACATTGTTGACCTTCGCCGATTCATTGATCCCGGCGACGAGCAGAGCCATCAACGCCAGGATGATGAAAACCGCCGGCGCATTGATCAGCGAGTCCGTCCGCGTCCAGTGGCCGCTTCCCGGGTCAAAAGAAAATGGCGCGCCGGCCAATGCGACCGGGATGGCGATATGGAAATCGTGCAGAAAGCTCGTGACATAACCGGACCAGCCGATGGCGACGGTGGTCGCGCCGAAGGCGTATTCGAGCAGAAGGTCCCAGCCGATGATCCAGGCGATGAATTCGCCCATGGTGGCGTAGGCGTAGGTATAGGCGCTGCCGGCGACCGGAACTGTCGAAGCCATCTCGGCGTAGCAAAGTCCGGCGAGCGCGCAGACGACGCCCGCGAGAATGAAAGAGAGGCTGATCGCCGGCCCGGCGTAAGCCGCGGCGGCATGGCCCGTCAAAACGAAGATGCCGGCGCCGATGATGCAACCGATGCCGAGCGAAATCAGGCTCGCGAGCGACAGCGTGCGCCGCAGATTGGGCGAGTCGGAGCCGAACTCCGCTTCATGCGCCTCGGCTTTAAGTTCGGCGACCGATTTCGTGATCCAGAGGCTCACGCCGCCCTCGCTCTTGATCCGGAGCGCGAGACCAAAAAGCCGCGGAGCATTGCGGCCGCGTCATGTGTCGGGGCAGTTACGTTTATATAAAGAGTCATGAGCGTTCCTGTCGGAAGGTCGAGTCGCCAGATCCCGGGATATGGGAAAGCGCCGCCTGATCGCGATAACGTGTTGTCGCATGTCGAGGCCGCCTTGCAAGTGCTAGACCTTCCCACCGGCAGGTCGAGCAGCCGCGATCGCGGCGAGCGACCCAAACTGGAGGCGCCGTGAGAAACAAGTCGGGCGACTTCGACATCGTCGTGATCGGCGCAGGGGCCGCCGGATTGGCCGCCGGCAAGCGGCTCGCGGCGTCAGGCCTGTCGTTTATTATTCTGGAGGCCCGAGAACGCATCGGAGGCCGGGCGCAGACGCGCGTCGCAAGCGGCTTTCCGCTCGATCTCGGCTGTGGCTGGCTTCATTCCGCCGACCGAAACCCATGGACGCGGATCGCCGCCGAACTCAGGTTCACGATCGACAAGACGGCGCCGGTGTGGACCCGGCAAAGCCTCGATCTCGGATTCAGCAGACAAGACCAGGCTGCTTTCTCCGCCGCCTCGGATGCGTTTTACGCGCGCCTCGCCGCCGCCGAACCCGAAGCGGGCGATTTTCCGGCGGCGCGCCTGCTCGAACCCGGATGCCGCTGGAACCCGCTCCTCAACGCCGAGAGCGCCTATATGAACGGCGCCGAACTCGAGTCCGTCTCCGTCGAGGACTGGAAGCGCTACGATGACAGCCACATCAACTGGCGCGTGGTCGAAGGCTATGGCGCGGCGATCGCGGCCTTTGGCGCGAGCCTTCCCATTCGCCTCGGCTGCGCCGTCACGCTGGTCGATCATGCGGGCGCGTCAATCGCGCTCGAAACCTCGCAGGGGCGCGTTACGGCTGAGACCGTCATCGTGACGGTCCCAACGCCTTTGATCGCCGGGCAAGCCATTGCATTCCGGCCGGCGCTGCCGGACAAACTCAGCGCCGCAGCCGTCCTGCCGCTCGGCCTCGCTGACAAGCTCGTCATGACGGTCGATGCGCCAGACCTGCCGGCTGGCGGCCATCTCTTCGGCAATCCCAACACGACCGCCACGGGAAGCTATCATCTGCGTCCGTTTGGCACGCCTCTGATCGAGGGGTTTTTCGGCGGAGATCTCGCCCTTGAACTCGAAAGCAGCGGCGCCGGGGCTTTCTTCGACTTCGCGCGCGGCGAACTGGGCCGCCTGTTCGGGGGCGGCTTTGCCGCGCGCCTCGCCCTCGTGAGCGAGACGGCTTGGGCGTGCGATCCGTGGTCGCGAGGCGCTTATTCGCACGCGCTCCCCGGACATTCGGATGCCCGCGCAAAACTCGCGGCGCCTGTCGATGAGCGGCTGTTCTTCGCCGGCGAGGCCTGCTCGAAGCACGATTTCTCGACCGCCCATGGAGCTTATCTCACGGGCCTCGAGGCGGCTGAAAGGGCGGTCGCTGCGCGGGCGCGAAGGCAGCATTAGAAGCCCATGCGTCTTGACCCCGCGCGCGAAATCGCGCCACCTTTCGCAATTGCGAGAGCGCGTCACGAGCCGGACCTCCGCCGCCATGCCCCAGCCCTACAAGGTCGAGATCGCGACCTCAATCGAGAAAATCAATGCGCAGGAATGGGACGCCTGCGCCAATCCGTCGGCGCAACCCATTGCGCCGAATGACGCCGTGGAGGCCGCCGAAGCAGAGTCGGGCGATGGCGAGCGCTTCAATCCCTTCCTGACGCACGCCTTCCTTGAGGCGCTGGAGACCTCGAAGTCGGTCTCATCGCGGGTCGGCTGGTCCAGCGTCCATGTTCTCGTCAGGAGCGCCGATGGGCGTCTGGCGGCGGCGGCGCCCGCCTATCTGAAAAGCCATTCCATGGGCGAATATGTTTTCGATTTTGGCTGGGCCGACGCCTATAAGCGCGCCGGCCTCGACTACTACCCGAAGCTTCAGGTCGCCGTGCCCTTCACGCCCGTCACGGGGCGGCGGCTGCTGGTCGCGCCAGCACACGGCGAAGCCGCGCGGCAAACGCTTATCGCCGGCCTGCGCGCCCTGCGCGAAAAGACCGGCGCCTCCTCGATCCATGTGACCTTCCCCACCAGGGCCGACTGGGATGCTCTAGGCGCGGCGGGTTTCCTCAAGCGGACCGATCAGCAATTTCATTTCCTCAACAGGGGCTATGCTGATTTCGAAGCGTTCCTGAGCGATCTCGCGTCTCGCAAGCGCAAGATGATCCGGCGCGAACGCAAAGAAGCGTTGGCGAACGGCATTGAAATCGAAGCGCTGACCGGATCGGCCATCACAGAACGTCATTGGGATGCGTTTTTCCAATTCTATATGGACACCGGCGCCCGCAAATGGGGGACGCCCTATCTGACGCGGGCCTTTTTTTCGTCCGTCGGCGCGGCGATGGCGGACAATGTCCTGCTCGTCATGGGAAAGCGGGGCGGCCGCTATATCGCGGGGGCGATCAATTTCATCGGCCAAGATGCGCTCTATGGACGCAATTGGGGCGCGATCGAGGATCACCCCTTCCTGCATTTCGAGGTTTGCTACTATCAGGCGATCGAATTTGCGATCGCGCGGGGCTTGAGCCGCGTCGAAGCGGGCGCGCAGGGCGAACACAAGCTCGCGCGCGGCTATGGACCCGTCGCGACCTATTCGGCGCATGACATCGCCGATCCGCGTTTCGCGACGGCGATCGACGAATATCTGCAAAGAGAGCGCATTCACGCCGACATGGCGCTGGAGCAATTGGCCGAGATGACGCCGTTCCGGAAAGGGACTTGACGCTGGGCTTGCGGCGAAAGCCCCTTGACCCTCGCCATGGCCTTTGCCTAATCAAGCCTCTCTGGGGGTCCGATCCGATGGAGTCGGGAAACCCCTCCAGCTTCTTGTTTCGCCGCATTTTCTTAAAGCGACCCGGCGAGCGCAAAGGCGGCGGACGCTCTTCGCCCGAAGGGAATCGAGAAGAGCGGCAGCCGAAGCGAGGCATCCACTTCGCTCGAAAATGCTTTGGAGGGAGTTTGCGCGATGGCGGAGCCGGCCTACGACGACAGCAATATCTTCGCGAAAATCCTGCGCGGCGAAATCCCCTGCCACAAGGTCTATGAGGACGAGGTCGTCCTTGCCTTCATGGATGTGATGCCGCAGGCCGACGGCCATGTGCTGGTGCTGCCGAAAACGCCGGCGCGCAATATTCTGGACGTCGACCCGGATGTGCTCGCCGCGCTCGCGCCGCGCCTGCAGAAGCTGGCCCGCGCGGTGAAGCGCGCCCTCGACACCGATGGCCTGACCATCCTGCAGTTCAACGAGCCCGCCGGCGGCCAGACGGTCTTCCACCTGCATTTCCACATCGTGCCGCGCTGGACCGGCGTCCCGCTGCGCCCGCACAGCGGAATCATGGAGAAGCCCGAGACGCTGGCGGCATTCCGCGAAAGAATCGTCGCCGCGCTCGACGCCGCTTGAGCGAAAACGGATGCAATGAAAAAGGCCGCGGCGTCGCCGCGGCCTTTTTCCCGTGATCACTCGGACGCAGCTAAGGTCAGTGCTTCGTGTCCGACTCATCGGCGGCGCCGAAGGGCTCTGGCTCGTCATCGTCGCCAAACGAATCGTCGTCCTCGCCCTCGACATCGCCCTCGCCGCCCTTGAGGCGGCGGGCTTTGGCGCGGCGAACCTCCGGCTCCGCCCTGACGCGTTTCTTGCTGGCCTCGACAATATCGCGCTCTGGACGCGGCAGGATCGGACCTTCGGGGAAGACGAAGCCGAGCTTCGTCTCGCCATCCTCCTCGATGACGACCACCCGCACCGCGCCGCCGTTCTTCAGGCGGCCGAACAGAACCTCGTCGGCCAGCGGCGTCTTGATCGTCTGCTGGATCACGCGCGCCATCGGCCGCGCGCCCATTTGCTCGTCATAGCCATGCTCGACCAGCCACGCGCGGGCTTCGTCGGCCAGTTCGATCGTGACGTTGCGGTCGGCGAGCTGAGCCTCAAGCTGCATGATGAACTTGTCGACCACCTTGATGATGACGTCATGCGGCAGGTGCCCGAAGGTCACGACAGCGTCGAGACGATTGCGGAACTCGGGGGCGAACATCCGGTTGATCGCCTCCACATCCTCGCCTTCGCGTTTGCCGCGCGTAAAGCCGAACGAGGCCCGCTGCATGTCGGCGGCGCCGGCATTGGTCGTCATGATCAGGATGACGTTGCGGAAGTCGACCTGCTTGCCGCTATGGTCGGTCAGTTTGCCGTGATCCATCACCTGCAACAGGATGTTGTAGAGATCGGGATGCGCCTTTTCGATCTCGTCGAGAAGCAGCACGCAATGGGGGTGCTGATCGATCGAATCGGTGAGCAAGCCGCCCTGATCGAAGCCGACGTAGCCGGGCGGCGCGCCAATCAGCCGCGACACCGTGTGGCGCTCCATATATTCCGACATGTCGAAGCGGATCAGTTCGACGCCGAGACTGACGGCGAGCTGGCGCGCGACCTCGGTCTTGCCGACGCCCGTCGGACCCGAGAAGAGATAGCTGCCGATCGGCTTTTCGCCGTCGCGCAGGCCCGCGCGGGCCAGCTTGATCGCCGAAGTCAGAGCCTCGATGGCCTTGCTCTGACCATAGACCACCCGCTCCAGCGTCTCGGTGAGATGTTCGAGAACCTCGGCGTCGTCCTTCGACACGGTTTTGGGCGGAATGCGCGCCATCGTCGCGATGGTCGCCTCAACCTCCTTGATGCCGATCGTCTTCTTGCGCTTGTTCTCCGGCAGCAGCATCTGGCTGGCGCCTGTCTCGTCGATCACGTCGATCGCCTTGTCGGGCAATTTGCGATCATGGATATAGCGCGCCGACAGCTCCACCGCGGCTGTGATCGCCTCATTGGTGTAGCGGATCTTGTGGAACTCCTCGAAGTAGGGCTTCAGCCCCTTCATGATCTCGATGGCGTCCGGCACCGACGGCTCGTTGACGTCGATCTTCTGGAAGCGGCGCACCAGGGCGCGATCCTTCTCAAAGTACTGGCGGTATTCCTTATAAGTCGTTGAACCGATACAGCGCAGCGTACCCTGCGCCAGGGCCGGCTTCAGCAGATTCGAGGCGTCCATGGCCCCGCCGGATGTGGCGCCGGCACCGATCACGGTGTGGATTTCGTCGATGAAGAGGATCGCGTTCTTGTGGTTCTCGATTTCCTTCATGACCTGCTTCAGCCGTTCCTCGAAATCGCCGCGATAGCGGGTTCCGGCGAGCAGCGTGCCCATATCGAGGGCGAACACCGTGGCCTCGGCCAGAACTTCCGGAACTTCGCTCTTGACGATCTTGCGGGCGAGGCCTTCGGCGATCGCGGTCTTGCCGACGCCGGGATCTCCGACCAGCAGAGGATTATTCTTGTGACGGCGGCACAACACCTGGATGGTGCGCTGGACTTCCAGCTCGCGCCCGATCAGCGGATCGATCCGCCCATCCCTGGCCTTCTTATTGAGGTTGACGCAGTAGGCATCAAGGGCGCCCTCTTTTTTCTTCGAGTCGCCGCTTTCCTTAGCATCCCTTGGCTCACGCGCTTCGGCTTCCTCTTCGGTGCCGCGCGGCGTCCTTGAGGAATCCGTAAGGCCGGGCCGCTTGGCGATACCGTGGCTGATGTAATTGACCGCGTCGTAGCGCGTCATGTCCTGCTCCTGCAGGAAATAAGCGGCATGCGTCTCGCGTTCGGCGAAAATGGCCACCAGCACATTGGCGCCAGTTA
>DAITNE010000080.1:0-7244 GCA_036834765.1 Methylocella sp. | reverse complement strand
CCCCGCGCCGCAGCCGAGATCGAGCACGCGGAGTTCGCGCAAGGGCTGCGCCCCATAGCGCTCGCGCGCATGCCCCGCGACCGGAAAATGGCGGCAAATGACGTCGCGCAGATAGGCGACGCGGACGGGGTTGAGCTTGTGCAGCGCCGCCATCGGGCCGTCCTCGCTCCACCATTCGTCGCCCAGCCGGTCGAATCGCGCGACATCCTCCGGATCGATCGTCGATTTCTGCCGAATCTGTTCCGCTTCAGCCATGGTTTGCAATCCGCTAGGCTTTATTGCATTGACTTGACGCGCCGGCCTTTGCATGTATGCGCGGCTTCGGCGAAGGCGCGGGAAGGCGCAAGAATCCGCAAGAATCCGAGCGCCGCCTCCTTGATAGGCTTGAGGGTCCCGTCAAGGCAAATCACCGCGAATTCGCCAATGGAATCGTCCCTCAAGACTCCGCCAAAGGAGCGCTTTTCGCCCCGATGTCCCGTCTAGTCATGAAGTTCGGCGGCACGTCGGTCGCAAACATGGAACGCATCCGCAATGTGGCGCGGCACGTCGCGCGCGAGCGCGAGACCGGCTTTGACGTCGCCGTCGTGGTCTCGGCCATGTCGGGCAAGACCAATCAACTCGTTGGCTGGTGCAAGGAAGCCTCCAAGCTCTACGATACGCGCGAATATGACGCCGTCGTCTCGTCGGGCGAACAGGTCACCGCCGGGCTTCTGGCCCTCGTTTTGCAGGATTGCGGCATTCCGGCGCGTTCGTGGCAAGGCTGGCAGGTGCCGATCCTGACCTCCGGTTCGCACGGGTCGGCGCGCATCCTCGACATCGACGGCGCGCCGCTTATCGAAGGTTTTGACGCGCGGGGCGAAGTCGCGGTCATCGCCGGGTTTCAGGGGCTGAGCAAGGAAGACCGGCGCATCACCACGCTCGGCCGGGGCGGCTCGGACACCAGCGCCGTCGCGATCGCCGCGGCGATCGGCGCCAGCCGTTGCGACATCTATACGGACGTTGACGGCGTCTATACAACCGATCCGCGCATCGTCCCGAAGGCGCGGCGCCTCGACCGCGTCGCCTTCGAGGAGATGCTGGAGATGGCCTCGCTCGGCGCCAAGGTCTTGCAGGTGCGTTCGGTCGAACTCGCCATGCGGCACAAGATCAAGACATTCGTGCGTTCGTCCTTCGACGATCCGGACCATCCGCAGCCCGGCACCTTGATTTGCGACGAGGAGGATATCGTGGAGCAGCAAGTCGTCACCGGCATCGCGTTTTCGCGGGACGAGGCGCAGGTCACCTTACGGCAGGTCGCCGACCGCCCGGGCGTCGCGGCGGCCATATTCATGCCGCTCGCGGAGGCTAATATCAATGTCGACATGATCATTCAGGTCGCCTCCGAAGATTCGGTGACGACCGACATGACCTTTACGGTTCCCGCCGCCGAGTTCGAACGGACCAAGGCGATTCTGCACAAGGCGCAATCGCAGATCGGTTTCGCCAGCCTGCACGGAGCGAGCGATGTCGTTAAAATCTCGGCCATCGGCGTCGGCATGCGCAGCCACGCTGGCGTCGCCGCTCGGGCGTTCAAGGCGCTCGCCGACAAAGGCATCAACATCCGGGCGATCACGACGTCCGAAATCAAGTTTTCGGTGCTGATTGAGGCCGCCTATACGGAATTGGCGGTTCGGACGCTTCATTCGCTTTATGGCCTCGACGAAGCCTGAGCCGCAAATTTCCGCCCATTCCGGGCCGAACGCCCTACAATCCCTTGCGGTCCAAGGTTTGCACTGGTTAAACGGGACCAACGGGGGAGGAAGCGATGTCAGAGAGCTGGACGGCGCTCTTTTCGCGCCCTTGACCCACGATCAAGAGGCCTTAAGGCCTGGACAGGATAATGACATGTATGGCGCCCTCGGCGGACCGCGTCTGCTGCTGCGCCGGCTTCGCGAGGTCATGGCGGAGCCGGTCAGCCCACAGGCGCGGCTCGACAAGATCGTCGTCCATATCGCCGCCAATATGGTGGCCGAGGTCTGCTCGGTCTATGTGCTGCGCGCCGACGGCCGTCTCGAACTCTATGCGACGGAGGGCCTGAACCGGGAGGCGGTCCACCTCACCACCATGCGCGCGAGCGAAGGCCTCGTCGGGCTGATCGCCGAGACGGCCGAGCCGCTCGCCCTCGCCGACGCGCAGGCCCACCCGGCGTTCTCGTACCGCCCCGAGACCGGCGAGGAGATCTATTCCTCCTTCCTCGGCGTGCCCATCCTGCGCGGCGGCAACACGCTCGGCGTGCTCGACATCCAGAACAGGGCCCGGCGCGTCTATACCGAGGAAGAAATCGAGGCGCTGCAGACGACGGCCATGCTGCTCGCCGAGATGATCGCCTCGGGCGAGCTGCAATCGCTGGTTGAGCCCGGCGGCGCCGACATCGCGATCCGCCGCGCGCTCGCCCTCAAGGGCGCCCCGCTCGCCGAAGGCGTCGGCCTCGGCCACGTCGTCCTGCATGAGCCGCGCATCATCATCAAACAGCTCGTCGCCGAAGACGCCAAGCAGGAGATGGGGCGCCTCGACAGGGCGATCGCCGCGATGCGCGATTCGATCGACAGCCTGATCGAACGCGGCAATATGGGGCCAGGCGAACATCGCGAGGTGCTGGAGACCTTCCGCATGGTCGCCCACGACCGCGGCTGGCTTCGCCGGCTGCGCGAGGCCGTGAACACCGGCCTCACCGCCGAGGCGGCGGTCGAGCGCGTCCAGAACGACGCCCGCGCCAAGCTGCAGCGGCGCACCGAACCCTCGATGCGCGAACGCCTGCATGATCTCGACGATCTCGCCAACCGCCTGCTGCATCAGCTGACCGGACAGAGCTTCGTCGCCGCGCATGACGAATTGCCGGAAAATGCGATCATCGTCGCGCGCACCATGGGGCCGGCCGCGCTGCTCGAATATGACCGCTCCAAATTGCGCGGCCTCGTGCTAGAAGACGCCGGCGGCGGCAGCCATGTCGCCATCGTCGCGCGCGCGCTCGGCATCCCGGCGGCCGGCGACGTCGCAAATATTCTCGATTTCGTCGAGCCGGGCGACGCCATCATCGTCGACGGCGCGCTCGGCGACGTGCACGTCCGGCCAACCCCCGACGTTGAACACGCTTATGCCGAGATGGCGCGGCTGCGCGCCAAGCGGCAGGCGCAGTATCGCAAGCTGCGCGACGTTCCCGCCGTGACGAGGGACGGCGTCGCGATCGATCTGCATATGAACGCCGGCCTTCTCGTCGATCTCCACCATGTCGAGGAGACCGGCGCTATCTCGGTCGGCCTGTTCCGCACCGAGCTGCAGTTCATGCTCGCCGCGCGTTTCCCGCGGATGAGCGAGCAGGAGCAACTCTACCGCACGGCGCTGGATCTCGCGCCAGGCAAGCCGATTACCTTCCGCACGCTCGACATCGGCTCCGACAAGGTGCTTCCCTATATGACCCAGCTGAAGGAAGAAAATCCGGCGCTCGGCTGGCGCGCCATCCGCATCGGCCTCGACCGGCCGGCGCTTCTGCGCAGTCAGCTGCGCGCCATGCTGCGCGCTGGCGCCGGGCGCGAGCTGCGCATCATGTTCCCGATGATCGCGAGCATCAGTGAATTCGAATCGGCGAGAGCCATGGTCGATCTCGAGATCGCCCATCTGCTTCGCCATGGGCGCGAACCGCCGTCCGATCTCAAGGTCGGCATCATGGTCGAAGTGCCGTCGCTCTTGTTCGAACTCGGGCACATCTGCCGCCGCGTCGATTTTCTGTCGGTCGGCTCGAACGATCTCATGCAATATTTCTACGCGGCGGACCGCGAGAACAAGCGCGTTTTCCAGCGCTTCGATCCGTTGTCGCCGCCCTTCCTCGCCGCCCTGAAGCATATCGTCGACACGGCTCGCGCCGCATCGACGCCCCTGACGCTGTGCGGCGAGATCGGCGGCAAGCCTCTCGAAGCACTGGCGTTGCTGGCGATCGGCTACCGCGGCCTCTCCATGTCGGCCGCGGCGATCGGACCTGTGAAGGCGATGGTGCTCGCGACCGATCTGCGTCTCGCCAGAGCCTTCGTCGCCAATCTCATCGTCGAGACGACGTCCGGCCCAAAACTGCGCGAGGGATTACGGAATTTCGCGGAAGATCAGGGCATCCCTATATAGAACAATAAACAACGCCTCCCGCGCCCAAAATCGCGTTCCCCGCCGTCCCATTTCAGTCGTCCGATGCTGCCGCAAGAAAAGCTCGATCTCATTTTACGCCGTCACGCGGAAATCTCCGCCCGCCTCAACGAGGCGCCCGAGCCGGCGCTTTACGTCGCGCTCTCGCGCGAACTCGCCGGTCTCGAAGAGGTCGCAGCAGCGATCCGCGACTACCGAACGCAGAGAGCGGAAGCCGCCGGTCTCGCGGCCATGCTGGACGATCCCGCGACCGACCCCGAGATGAAGAGCCTCGTCGAAGAGGAGCTGCGCGGGGCCGAGCTGCGTCTCGAAACGCTCGAACAACAGTTGAAGATCGCGCTCCTGCCGAAGGATTCGGCGGATGAAAAAAGCGCCATTCTGGAAGTGCGCGCCGGAACCGGCGGCGACGAGGCGGCGCTGTTCGCTGGCGACCTCTTCCGCATGTATCAGCGCTACGCCGAATCGAAAGGCTGGACCGTCGAGATCGTCTCGGCGAGCGAGGGTGCCGCCGGCGGCTACAAGGAGATCATCGCCGAGATCGCCGGCCGCGGCGTTTTCGCCCGGCTCAAGTTCGAATCGGGTGCGCATCGCGTGCAGCGCGTGCCGGACACGGAAACGCAGGGGCGAATCCACACCTCGGCGGCGACCGTCGCGGTGCTGCCGCAGGCCGAGGAAGTCGACGTCGCGATCAACGAAGCGGACCTCAAGATCGACACCATGCGCGCGCAGGGCGCCGGCGGCCAGCACGTCAACAAGACGGAATCGGCGATCCGCATCACCCATCTTCCGACCGGCACGATCATCTTCGTGCAGGACGAACGCTCGCAGCACAAGAACCGCGCGCGGGCGATGGCGCTTCTGCGCGCGCGCATCTATGACGCGGAACGGCAAAAGCTCGACGCCGAGCGCGCCGCCGACCGCCGCTCGCAGGTCGGCTCCGGCGATCGCTCGGAGCGCATCCGCACCTATAATTTCCCGCAGGGGCGCGTCACCGATCACCGCATCAATCTGACGCTCTACAAGCTGGACAAGGTCATGACCGGCGAGGCCCTCGACGAAATTATCGACGCGCTCCTCACCCATCATCAGGCCGCGCTCCTCGCCGACAGCGAGAGGCAAGGCCCGTGAAAGCGTTTGGCGCGCCCTGGCTGGTCTTCGCGCTTCTGTCCGCGGCCTTCGCCGCGCTCACCGCGATTTTCGCCAAAGTCGGCGTCGCCAACGTCAATTCCGATTTCGCGACGCTGATCCGCACCGTGATCATCGTCGCGGTCCTCACGGCGATCCTCGCCGCGACGGGCGAGTTTCAGCCTTTGGGTTCGATCGCGCCCCGCACCTACCTCTTTCTCACCCTTTCAGGGCTCGCCACGGGCGCTTCCTGGATTTGTTATTTCCGCGCCCTGAAGCTCGGCGACGCCGCGCGCGTCGCCCCGATCGACAAGCTCTCGACGGTCCTTGTCGCCATATTCGGGGTCGCTTTTTTGGGCGAGCGCCTGTCGGCGCCGAACTGGCTCGGCGTCATTCTCATCGGCTGCGGCGCCCTGCTCGTCGCCTATAAGGGCTGAAACTGCGCCGCGCGAATTCGCCACTCGAAATGCCGGCCGCATAAAATAGCGCTATAAAACAAAGAGATAGAAAAACATGGCAGCGCCACGAAACGCCAGCCTTGCAACCAATTGCGCGTTTGCGGCGTTTTCGTTCTTAACCACTTGTGAAGGTCGCCGGCATGTTCGAAAAATCGCACGCGGGCTCGCACGAAGGCCCGCGGCCATGGCTCCGCAAGCTGATCTATTCCGACGCCGCTCTCGACGTCCCTGAAAGCATCAGGGTCGAGAGCGTCGCTTTCGAGGATGGCGAGCCGATTCCAGCGCTTTTCGCCGCCGATGGCGAGACGGACTCGCCGCCTTTGCGTTGGCGTGGCGTGCCGGATGGCGCCGTGGCCATCGTAATCGTGGTCGAGGATGCGGATAGCCCGACGCCCGCGCCTTTCGTCCACGCCCTGGCGGTCAAGACGCCCGGGACAGACGATGATCTCATTCCGGGCGCGCTGACCCGGGAGGCGGCGGTGACCGAAGGTCTCCTGCTCGGCCTCAACTCCCTTGGTGAGGCGTCGTGGACGCCGCCGGATCCGCCGCCGGGAACTGGTCCACATCGCTACGTGTTCCAGATCTTCGCGATCGATCGCCGGCCGGAGTTCGCCGCCGCTCCGGACAGGCGGGATATCCTCGGCGTTTTGCGCGATCACGCGCTGGCCAAAGGCTGCGTCAGCGGCATTTACGAGCGAGTTGCCTAAGATATGGGCGCACGCTGGCGGAACCAGACGCCCCAGCAAGAGCTTTATGACATATCTTCGAGAGTGGAAGCGGCCGGCTGGCCGCTTTTTTCGAGACGGCGCGCGACAGACCCGCGCGACAGACCAGGGCCAAGCCATGCTGATTCGCTACGGATATGAACTTGCCTTCAATTGCGCTCAGCCGACGCTCATGGTCTGCCTGCTCGACTCGCATCCCGAATACGACAATCGAATTCGCTACAAGAGCCCGTTCATGACCAGCCCGTCGATCGGGACGCAGACTTATGCCGACTCTTTCGGCAACAAGGTGCGGCGGTTCGTTGCGCCGGTCGGCGACCTGACCATATCGCGCGATTTCGTCATCGAGGACAGCGGCCAGCCTGACGGTTTCGAGCAACACGCTCAGGAAGTTCCGCTGGAGTTCCTGCCGAGCGAGACGCTGGTCTACCTGCTCGCCAGCCGCTATTGCGAAACCGACAAGCTTGGCGATATCGCGTGGCAATTGTTCGGCTCGACGCCGCGCGGCTGGAGCCGGGTCAAGGCGATCTGCGATTTTGTCTGCGGCCACCTGACCTTCGGCTATGAGTACGCCAAGGCGACCCGCACCGCTTATGAGGCTTATCACGAGCGCATCGGCGTTTGCCGCGACTTCGCGCATCTCGCGGTCGCGTTCTGCCGCTGCATGAACATTCCGGCGCGCTATGCGAATGGGTTCCTCGGCGACATCGGCGTGCCGCCCGATCCCGCCCCGATGGACTATAACGCATGGTTCGAGGTCTGGCTC
>DAITNE010000079.1:0-7248 GCA_036834765.1 Methylocella sp. | reverse complement strand
CCCGCGCGAGCGCGAACAGCGCAGCCGCCGCGTCGCGCAGCCCCTCGCCGTCGCGAAGAACGCCGACCGCGCGCGACATGATCTTGCGCACCGGCGCGAGGTCGCCGCGCGCGAGCGCGGGCAAGTCCGTCACCAGCTCGCGGCGGCGCGGCGGGCTCTCCCCGGCGACGCTTCCGGCGACGAATTGCGCGCAAACGACGGCTTCGAGCAGCGAATTGCTGGCGAGACGGTTGGCCCCGTGCAGACCGGTGCACGCCGCCTCGCCGCAGGCCCACAGGCCTTCGAGCGAGGCGCGTCCGGCGAGATCCACTTTTATGCCGCCCATGTGATAATGCGCCGCCGGACGTACCGGGATCGGCTGCGTCGCAGGATCCACTCCCGCCGCATGGCAGAAGCCCGCGATCGCCGGAAAGCGCTGCGCAAAACCAGCGCCGATGGCCTTCCGCGCGTCGAGAAAGACGCGATGGCCCGCCGCCAACTGTGCGTCCACCGCGCGCGCCACGACATCGCGCGGCGCGAGTTCGGCGCCTTCGATATCCGCCATGAAGCGGCGCCCGCGCTCGTCGACCAGAATCGCGCCCTCGCCCCGCACGGTCTCGCTGATCAGCTTCAGGGGCGATGCGTCGCTATCGAGCGCGGTCGGGTGAAACTGCACGAATTCGAGGTCGCCCATCAGCGCGCCCGCCCGCGCGGCGATGGCGAGTCCCTCGCCAAAAGAGCCGACCGGATTGGTGCCATATCGATAAAGGCCGCCGACGCCGCCGGTCGCCACGACGACGCGATTGCAGGCGAAAAGGATGGGGCCGCCGTCCGCATCCGCGATGAGGCCCGTCACCGCGTCGCCCTCGACGATGAGGCGCCGCGCGGCGATCCCCTCAAGAAGCGTGATCGACGGCGTCTTGCGCACCCGCTCGATCACCGCGCGCATGATTTCGCGGCCGCTGCTGTCGCCGCCGGCATGGACGATGCGCCGGCGCGAATGCGCGGCTTCAAGGCCAAGCAGGAGGCGCCCGTCGGCGGCGCGATCGAAGGGCGCGCCAAGCCGGATCAGATTTTCGATCGCGGCCGGGGCGGCGCCGAGGATGGCGCGCGCGACGGCGGGATCGCATAGCCCGTCACCCGCTTTCAGCGTATCGGCAAGATGCAGGGCGAGGTCATCGTCAGGCCCGAGACTGGCGGCGAGGCCGCCTTGCGCCAGCACGCTCGACGCCTCGACGCCGAGCGGCGCCTTGCTGAGCAAAATGACCGGCATCGGCGCCAGCGCGAGCGCCGTCGAAAGACCGGCGAGACCGCCGCCAATAATGATGCACGATCCCGTCGCGTCCATATGCGTCGCCCTTAATCTCATCGTCTCACTTGACCGCCAGCATGCGCTCGACCGCGCGGCGCGCCGGAGCGGCGAGTTCTGGATCGATGTGAACCTCATGCTGCATGGTTTCGAGCGCGCGGCGGATGTTGCCGAGCGTGATCTTCTTCATATGCGGGCAGAGATTACAGGGGCGGACGAATTCGAGCTCCGGATATTGCACGGCGACATTGTCGCTCATCGAACATTCGGTGAGCAGCACGAGCCGCGCCGGACGATGGCGCGCGACATAGCCCTGCATCGCCGCCGTCGAGCCGGAAAAATCGGCCTCGGCCACCACCTCGGGCGGACATTCCGGATGCGCCAGCACGACGACGCCGGGATAATCCTCGCGCAATTCGCGCACTTCCGCCGCGGTGAAGCGCTCATGCACTTCGCAATGGCCCGACCAGCTGATGATCTCGACTTTGGTCTGCGCCGCGATGTTATGGGCGAGGAATTCGTCGGGCAGCATGATCACGCGCGGGACGCCGAGCGACTCGACCACCGCCTTGGCGTTGCCCGAAGTGCAGCAGATATCGGACTCGGCCTTCACCGCCGCCGAGGTGTTCACATAAGTGACGACCGGCACGCCCGGATAGGCGCGCCGCAGCCGCCGCACGTCTTCCGGCGTGATCGAATCCGCCAGCGAACAGCCGGCGCCAAGGTCGGGGATCAGCACGGTTTTTTCGGGATTGAGCAGCTTCGCCGTCTCGGCCATGAAGTGGACGCCGGCGAGAACGATGACGTCGGCGTCGACATTCATCGCTTCGCGCGCGAGGGCGAGGCTGTCGCCGACGATGTCGGAGACGCAATGAAAGATCTCGGGGGTCTGATAATTATGCGCGAGCACGACCGCGTTGCGGCTGCGCTTCAGCGTCATGATGGCGTCAATGTCAGCTGCGTAAAAGGGCCATTCGATCGCGGGAATCGCGTGGCTTACCCGCGCATAGAGGGTGCCGGCGTCGGATTTGGGCGCTAGCGGATGGGGTCCGTAACGGCGCTCTTCGCCGCGAGCGTCTGAACGCGATACTTCTCCCGGCAGAGACATAACCTTATACTCCAGTTGAGCATTTCCCCTCCATATGCTGGGGATGAGTATAAGATTTGTCAAGCCTTGGAGATGGGCAATTTTGTCCCGACGATGGCGCGTTCGGTGAAGACGGCGCGGCGAAACCGAAACAGCTTGGCCGGCCTTCCCCCTGTATCCTGGCTGGCCTCGCCGGTTTCCTCGACGAGTTCCTGCTGCTCGATCAAGCGGCGAAAATTTTGTTTGTGAACCAGCCGCCCGGCCAGGGCTTCGACGCAGCGCTGCAATTGCAGCAGGGTGAAGGTTTCCGGCATCAGCTCGAAAACAACCGGATGATATTTGATTTTCGCGCGCAGCCGCGCAATGCCGGTCGCGAGAATGCGGCGATGATCGAGGATCATCGAGCGCCCGCCGGGCGGCGCCGCGTTCGGGTCCTGGCGCGCAGCGCCGCTCTCGCCGCGCCGCGCCTCGGGAATGAGGCGGGCCTCGAAAAGCAGCTCGTAGCGCTGCAGGACGAGCTCCTCGTTCCACGGCCGCCCGTCGAGGCCGAAGGTGATCGCGGCGCGCTGCAGGCGGTCCTGGCGAATATCGGGATCGGCCGATGCCTCGACCCAGGCGTGAAGTCGCGGCGCAAGGCGCTCGTCGATGACGGCGGGTGCGCCGAGGCGATGATCCTCCCACGGAAAATAGGAGTACCAGCTGGCCCAGCTCGCTTCATATTCGCCGGAGGCCGGCTGCTCGCGGGTGAGGCCGAGATAGCTGATCGAGATGACCTGCTGGCCGGCGCCGGCGCGATCCTTGTCGGCGAAGGTGTAAAGCTGCTCGACATAGCCGAGCGGCAGCCGGGTCTGGCGCTCGACCCAGGCGCGAAGAGCCGATTGCAGCGAGCGGTGCGCGATCTGGAAAGGCCCCGAGGGCAAGGCGCGCTTGTCCTGGATGGTGAGCACGCGCGGATCGCCGCCGCTCACCGCGACGAGCACGGCGATAAGGTCCGCGGCGATGCCGGGTCCGGGGGCGTCGGCGAGAGCCCCAGCCTCGGCGTAGCCGCCCTGGCGAACGAATTCCACCACCTTCAGCGCTCTTTGTCCGGTCTCGTTCAAACACATCGAATGTACCCCAACCGAGCCGGAAAGGGCGAGCCTCAATTAACAGGAATCAGCGCTAAATATTCTCCAGCTCGATCGCCGCTGGCGCATGCCTTGGCCATCGCCGGGGCGCGACGAAAACAGCGTCGCCACGCAGCGTAAAACCCGCCGCATACGGGTTCGCCGCGAGCCAGACGCGCGCCGCGCGCGAGAGGCGGCGCCGTTTTACCGGCGTGAGCGCGTTGCGCGCCTCATCGAGGCTGGGCCTCGCCTTGACCTCGACGAAAGCGATCGTGTCGCCGCGCCGCGCGATGATGTCGATCTCGCCGCCGCGAATGCGGTAGCGCCGCGCGAGAATGGAATAGAATTTCAGCCGCAACAGGATTATGGCGGCGCGCTCCGCCAGCATGCCCTGCCCGTGTGCGGCGCGACGCTCATCGGCGGTTCGCAATGCTCACTCGCGCGGCTCGGACGAACCCGTCAGTTCGATCGCCCTCGCGTAAACCTTGCGGCGCGGCTGGCCGGTCGCGGCCGAGACGATGGCGGCGGCGTCCTTGACCGACAGCGTCTCCAGCGCCGTCGTCAGCCTTGCGTCGATTTCTTCCTCGCTTCCCCGCGCCTCGGCGCCAGGCGGCCCGACCAGCACGACGATCTCGCCCTTGGGCGGCTCTTCCTCAGCCAGCGCGGCCGCGAGGTCCGTTAAGGGCGCGCGGCGGACAGTTTCGTAATATTTCGTGAGCTCCCGCGCCAGCGCCGCATCGCGCGGGCCGAGAACCGCGGCGAGGTCCGCGACCATGCTGGCGACGCGGCGCGGCGATTCGAAAAACACCAATGTGCCCGGAATGGAGGCGAGTTCGGCGATGCGCTGGCGCCGCGGGCCCGATTTCGGCGGCAGGAATCCTTCGAAAAAGAAGCGGTCCGTCGGCAGGCCGGCGACCACCAGAGCGGCCAGCACGGCGGAGGCGCCCGGCACGGAAATCACCTCGATATTCTGCGCCAGCGCGTCCGCGACGAGCTTGTAGCCGGGGTCGGAGACCAGCGGCGTGCCCGCGTCCGACACCAGCGCCAGCGCCGCGCCGCTGGCCAGCCGCGCCAGCAGGTGGGGCCGCATCACCGCGGCGTTATGCTCGTGATAGGCGACAAGCGGCGTCGCGATGCCGTAATGGGCCAGCAGCGTCTTGGTGACGCGCGTATCCTCGGCGATGACCGCGTCGGCGGCGGCGAGGGTCGCAAGCGCGCGGAACGAGATGTCGCCAAGGTTGCCGATCGGCGTCGCGACGACGTGCAAGCCCTTGCGGATCGGCTCCACTTCGGCCCGAAGGCCGAAGGCGGTGAAGGCGCTGGCGAGGCTCAAGCCAGCGCCGCCGATCGGCTCGCCGTCGCCGCTGCTTCTGCCCGAATCAAGGTCCGCCCGGTCCCGTTCACTCACGTTCATGGCGCCGCCCATGGTTTGGTTGCCTCTGACGCTGCATAGTCTTTCTGTATGGCGTCTGTTCCGATGTCGGCTTGAAAATCCCGTCCAGCCGTTCTATAAAAGAGCCATTCGTTCTGTTTATAGAACACGCGGCGCCCGTCCGCAAGCAAGTCCGCCAGAATGCCCGCCGCTTTTCCGGGTTTCTATTGCCAGCGCTTCAATTTTGTGACTGAACCTCGCCACGAAATTTATGGTAACACGATTGAGGCTTGCAGCTGGTCGAAAGGTCCGCACCGCCTTTAGAAACATGCTCGAATGCGCGCAAGCGGCGCTTGGGGATCGTCTTCATGAGAGCTTTGTCGCGCGCCGTCGGCCTGAACTTTAGACTTGCGACGGCGCTCGCTATCCTGCCGCTCGCGATTTCTCTAGCGGGCTGCGGATCCGCCGGCGGCCCTTTCGGACATGTGCCGGCCGACCAGATCGCCCCGGCCCAGAAAGCTGACGCACCGCCAACCGCGCCGGCCGACCAGATCGGCTCGGGCCCGGTCAAGGTCGGCCTCATCTTGCCGTTGACGCAGGCCTCGGGCGGCGCGAGCGTCGTCGGCGTTTCGATGCGCAACGCGGCCGAGCTGGCTTTGACCGAGGCCGGAGGCAACGATCTTACCTTGATCGTGAAGGACGATCGCTCGACGCCGGATGGCGCCGCGACGGCGGCGCAGGAGGCGCTGGCGGACGGCGCCGATCTCATCATCGGCCCGCTGTTTGGCCCAAGCGTCCGCGAGACCGGACGCCTCGCGCATGGGGCCGGAAAGCCGGTCATCGCCTTCTCGACTGACGCCTCGGCGGGCGGCCACGGCGTTTATCTGCTGTCGTTTCTGGCCGAATCCTATGTCGACCGCATCATCGATTTCGCCGCCTCCAAGGGCAAGAAATCGATCGCCGCGCTCATTCCCGACAATGATTATGGCCGCGTCGCCGAGGCCGCCTTTCAGCAGGCTGCGGCGCGCAACAATATTCGCGTCATGACGATCGAGCATTACCAGCCGCAGACGCTCGCCGCCGCGACGCAGAAAATCGCCGCGCTCGGCGACCAGATCGACGCGCTGTTCATTCCCGAACAGGCCGACGCCATGCCCGCCGTCTCGCAGGCCCTCACGACCGCGGGGATCAACGGCAAGAAAACGCAGCTGCTCGGAACCGGCCTCTGGAACGACGCGCGCGTGCTGACGCTGCCGGCGCTTCAGGGCGCCTGGTTCTCGGCGCCCGAAAACGGCGGGTTCAACGCCTTCGCGACGCGCTACCGCGCCAAATATGGGATCGATCCGCCGCGCATCGCGACGCTGAGCTATGACGCCGTCTCGCTCGCCGCCGCGCTCGCGCATACGCAGGGCTCGCAACGCTACTCGGATAATGTGCTCACCAATCGCTCGGGCTTTAACGGCGCGGACGGCGTGTTCCGCTTTCGGCCTGGCGGAACCAATGAGCGCGGCCTGTCGGTGCTCGAAATCGACAATGAGGTTGCAACGCCGATCAGCCCGGCGCCGCACTCCTTCGCCGGCTCGCCCTCCGCCATCTGAGGCGGGCGTTGTTCAATGCACCAGGAACATCGCCAGGAAGGCGATGGTCGCCAGCGCCATTCCGCCGATGAGAACATAGATCACGCCCTGCCGGGCGGCGCCCTGTCGCGCGTCGGTCGCGTCCTTTACGATCGGCTGTTCCCGGTCGACGACATGCGTTTCGCGCTCCATCGGCAAACTCCTCTCGAGATCAGGGCGTCCGAGCGTCAATAGCGCTCAGGCCGCTTCCAGATTTCCAACGCAGGGAAAGTCCTGAGGCCGCATAAGGTTCATTTCTTCGCACGTTGAGCGTGTTTTTTCGCCGGCAGCGTCTGCTTCGCTTTGGCCATGTCGGCCCAAGGGTCGTTCCGCAGGGTCCGCAAGCGGCGATCGATATTGTGCAGCGTGAAATGGTCGCCGCTTCCGATGGCGTCGAGTTCGCTCCAGTCGAGCGGCGTCGATACGCCCGCCGCCGGCCGCGCCCGCGTCGAATAGGCGGCGACCGCGGTCGCGCCGCGCGCATTGCGCAGATAATCGACGTAGATGCGCCCGCTGCGTTCGCGCTTCGCCACCGTCGCCGTCAATCGATCGGGCGCGGCCGCCGCCATCGCCTGCGCAACGTCGCGGCAATAGGCCTTCGCATCCGCCCATGACGCGCGCGGCGCGATCGGCGCGACGACATGGAGGCCCTTGCCGCCGGTCGTCTTGACGAAGCTTTCAAGGCCGTCGTCGGAGAGGCGCGCGCGCACGTCCCGCGCAGCCCGGACGAGGTCCGGCCATTCGATCCCATCGCCGGGATCGAGATCGAAAATAAGCCG
>DAITNE010000078.1:0-7275 GCA_036834765.1 Methylocella sp. | reverse complement strand
CAAGGATTGCAGGGCCGCGGCGCGGGCGAAGAAAGCGATTTTGCGCGCGCACCCCGGCTGGTGGGTCAAGAGCTGCGTGCTGAACTGAGGCAAAGCCGATCGGCTTTTGAGGTCTTTCCGAGGCCATGCCGAACGGTCGATCCGGACTCTCAGATGATCGAGGAGCCGGCTGGAGCCGATCAATCCGATCCCCCCAAATCGCAAGAGAATCATATTGCGTTAAGCGGAGTCGCTTTTATTCAGCCAGGCCCCGAGGCGGAACTCGCGGAGCCCTAGTCCTGAATACGGGCCTGTCCGAAAGGAGCGCCATTGTTGAGGTCATGGACGCATGATCTGAATCAAGGGAAGGCGGATTACTCCAGATAACTGAGATAGGCGGCGACGGCTTTGATCTGCGGCTCCGTCAGGCCGTGCGCAATCGGCTCCATAATCGCTGATGTGTCTGGATTTGCCGGATCCTGACCGCGCTCTTTGGTCCAGTTCGTCAGCTTATTGAAGATGTAGTCATTGAGCTGACCGGCTAACCGGGGAAATGGTCCGTTGCCTTTGGCGTCCGGACCGTGACACGAAGAGCATGCAGGGACATTGGCGCTGGGAATTCCCTCCTCGAAGATTGTTTTTCCCTCGGCCACGAGTTCCTTCGGAGCCCCGCCCAATGGCTTCGGATCCAGGTCGTGAAAATGCGCGGCCAAGTCCGCGACCATCGCCGGGCTCAAGACGTGAGCCACGTTGAACATGACGGGGTTCGTGCGCCTGCGCTCGATAAAGGCGTGCAACTGATTTTCGATGTACTCGGGCTGCTGCCCCGCGAGTCGCGGCATGGGATAAGCGCCGCGAAAACCTTGTCCCGACACCCCATGACACGTTCTGCAATAATCAAACTTGGCCTGAAACTCTTGCTGCGGAACGGTATCCGTCTTGCTTTCTTCCGCGCGACCGGCCGCCGTGAAAGCGAGTGCGAGAATTGCGGCGTGCGACAGGGACTTTAAGCTAACGATTTTCATGATCCGGCCTCCAATAATTCTCTCACGCACGAGATGACCGACACGCTGATCGAGACCGCAGGCGCCGGCTGGGGCGCCGGCCATTGAGAGAGAGGGCCTCCCTCTTCCCCACTGACGCCGCGCGGCCGAGAACGGCCATGCTATGCTGAAAACCGAACGCGTCCACCAATTCGTTTTCACGCGCGGAAAGCGGTTTTTTTCTTACCGGACGGCGGCGAAACGAGAATTGTTCTGAATCAAAGGATACTATAGAAGCATACTTTAATTATTAGCAGCTGCAATTTGCCTTCTGCTATATCGCGCAAGAGCAAGCTGAGCGAACAGCCGCTTAAGTCCGGCGTCCACTTGATGGCAAGAAGGTCCATTGGCCGATGACACTAAAGCAAGGGCGGGGAGGCCGGATCATGAAAATCATAAGTGTACGATTGGCGTTGCAAACAGCGATCTTCGCGATTGTTTTCGCGGCGGCGGGTCGCGCGGAGGTGAGGGGCGCGGCCGAAGGGCTGCAGGGCAAGTTGGAATATTGCAAAACCTGCCATGGGCTGCAGGGCCAAGGTTATCGCGGATTTTATCCCATGCCGCGACTCGCGGGACAACAGCCCAAGTACCTCGAAAATCAGCTGCGAGCCTTTATCGAGCGCAGGCGGACGAACCCCGTCATGTTCAACGTGGCCCACGTCTTGACCCCATCCATGGTCGAGGCCTTGGCCGCGCATCTCAGGGAGCTAAATCCCGAGCCGTACGGCGGCGCTCCGAGGGAATCTCTGGCTTTGGGAAAAACAATCTTCGAGCAGGGATTGCCCGAATCCAACATTCCTGCGTGCTCCGCTTGCCATGGTCCGGAGGCCAAGGGCAACAACGAAATTCCTCGGCTCGCGGGTCAGCTCTTTTGGTACACTGAAAAAGCGTTGACGAATTGGACCAAAGAGCGAGGTCAGGGTTCGGCGCAAGACACGTCGGCCATCATGGTGCCGACGACGCACAACTTGAACCAGTCACAGATTGCCGCCGTCGCGGCCTACGTCAGCTATCTGAAGTGAATCCGATCGTTTTACAGAGCGCCGGTTTCGATGAATGCATAAAGCGCGAGAACTCGGATCATGAAACTCATCAAGTCAACAATAGCAATTCTGGCGATCGTTTTTTCCGCTGCCGGTTCGCTGTCGGCCGATGAGTCCCTCCAGGTCCGGAATTGTACCTGGTGCCATGGAACATCGGCGCAAGGATTTATGAGGGCGCCGCGATTGGCCGGACAGCGGGATCAATACATTGAGAACCAGCTACTGAGCTTCAAAGACCACATCCGGGATAATCCGCGTTCGCAGCAGTACATGTGGGGCGCGGCGGCAAATCTCAGTCCCGAGACCGCGCATGATTTGGCGGCTTATTTTTCCACCCTTCCGCCCAACGCCGCTAATGACGGAGATGCGACGCTGGCGCCGGCGGGACGGGCGATTTATGAAGAGGGGATCGCCGAATCCAATGTTGCGGCCTGCGTCGTTTGTCATGGCCCGAATGCCGAAGGGGTTAGAGAAATTCCCCGCTTGGGAGGACTGTCCTATTCCTACTTGAAAGGGAGACTCGAGCAGTGGGGCGAAGGGTTTCACGCAGCGGCTGGGCCCATGCCCCAAATTGCGAGCACATTGTCCCCAAACGAAATTGACTCCCTCGCCTCCTACCTGAGCTTCGTCGAGTACGATTCCCCGCAATGATCATCTGAGATTTTTTGATCCGCCGCCGCCGCCGCGTTTCAAGCCGACAAGACAGCGCCATCGCCATTGAAATGGCGCAAGCTGCGGGCTAGAGTTCCATCGCCGCGGGCGTAGTTCAATGGCAGAACGGAAGCTTCCCAAGCTTCATACGAGGGTTCGATTCCCTTCGCCCGCTCCAGACCGTCCCGAGATCTCGCAATCCCACGGCCGCGCGTCAGCGCGGCGGGAGCGCTTCTTCATCCGCGCGCGGCGCCGAGGACACGCGAATCGCCTGCGGGGCCCCGATCCGCGCCTGGTTATGGAACGCCTTCTGAAGCCATTCCTCGTTGCGTTCGAGTTCGCCCGGAGCCGCGAGGCGCACGGCGCCGACGCGCTCCAGCATGATCTCCTGCGCCGAAGCCTCAGGCGTCAGGGCCGGCCCGGCGACGAGCGCGAGCATGGCCAAAAGTCCCAATCGCCCTGTCGCGGCGTGCTGCAATCTGTTCACGACGGAATCTCCTTTCGCGGTGCAATTCTCCCCGCGCGGTTCCGCCCTATGAACTTTGCCTCGGCCAGCGCCGCCTTGCGGCTCCAGGCCTCCTTCACTTTTCAGGATAATCCGTCAAGCTGACGCCTAGGTTGCGCTGCACAACACCACATTGCAACGCACAAATTGTCGCGCCGCCTCAGGCCTTTTTGACCTTGCGCGCGCCCTTGCGCCGCAGGCCATAATCCTTGAACTTCTCGACGGTTTTCTCGACTTCCGCATCGTCGAGAATGACCGGCGCGCCGATCTGCAGCGCCGCCGCATATTGCCGCGCGAGCGTCTCCACTTCGACCGCGAGCCAGAGCGCCTCGGCGAGGTCCGGCCCCGTCGCGATCATGCCGTGATTGGCCAGAAGCGCGCAGTTGCGGCCCTCCATCGCCTCCAGAACGGCGGCGGAGAGTTCGGGCGTGCCGTAGCTCTCGTAGCGCGCGCAGCGGATTGTCGGACCGCCCGCAGCCGCGATCATGTAATGCGCCGCCGGGATGTCCTTGCGGCACATGGCGAAGGCCGTGCAATAGATTGGGTGCGCATGGACGACCGCGTTGACCTCGGCGCGATGCGCCAGAATATCGCGATGGAAACGCCACTCCGAGGATGGGACGAGATCGTGGCTGTAGCCGCCCTCCATGTCCATGAAGACGATGTCGGCTGCGCTCATTTCGTCGTAAGGCACGCCTGAGGGCGTGATCAGCAGGCCGCCGCGCCAGCGCACGGAGATATTGCCCGCGGTGCCCTGATTGACGCCAAGACTTGCCATGCTGCGGCAGGCCTCGATGATGCTCTGCCGCGCGGCGACTTCCCGGGTCTTCGCCAAGTTTGCGTCCTTCAAAGCCAGGTCCGGCGAGACTTCGCGTCCATGTTTAGTGGTCTGACCCTGACATGCGCATCCGCGAACGTCAGGATAAATCGGTCGGATAAACTTGCCCCGACGTTTGGGAGGCAAGCGTCAGGTTTTATCCGCTAGGCTGGGGTCAACAGCGCGCAGGCCTCTTTCGCGAGCTGCTCGACCGCGGCGTAATCCCCCGCCTTGATCAGCGAGGGCGCGACCATCCATGAGCCGCCGACGCAAGCGACATTGCGCAGCTCAAGATAGACCTTGGCTTTCTCCGGCGTGATGCCCCCCGTCGGACAAAAGACGAGATCGGGTAGAGGTCCGCCGAGCGAGGAGAGATATTTCGCCCCGCCCGCCGGCTCGGCGGGGAAGAATTTGAGGCAGCGGAAGCCGCGCTCGTAAAGCGCCATTGCCTCTGACGCCGTGGCGACGCCGGGCAGGAACGGAACCGGCGAGCGCCGCGCTGGCCGCAGCAGCCGCCGCGTCATGCCCGGACTCACCAGAAAGGCCGCGCCCGCATCGATCGCGGCCTGCATCTGGTCCTCGTCTGTGATGGTTCCGGCGCCGATCACCGCCTCGGGAAAGGCGCGCACCAGCATCTCGATCGACTTCAGGGCCGCGCTCGTGCGCAGCGTGATTTCGAGTACGGTGAGGCCGCCGGCGATCAGCGCCTTCGTCTGCGCCAGCGCATCTGCCGCGTCCGCCACCTGCATCACCGGGATCACCGGCGACCGCTTCATGATGGCGAGGGTCGCGTCGGTGTGTTGATATTGCATGGTTTCGCGTCTTTCAGCTGCGGGAATGCGTTAGGGCGGCGGCGCGTCAGCTGATGCTGCTCGCGCCGAGTTCGGGTCCGCTCGCGACGTTTCGGAAGGTCTGGAACAGTTCGCGGCCATAGCCATGTTCGTAGGGTTCGAGGTCGCAGATCGCGAGATCGCGCCGCGCAAATTCCTCCGGCGACACCTCCGCCGTCAAGACCCCCGCTTCCGCGTCGAGCGTGATGATGTCGCCCTCGCGGAGCCGCGCGATGGGGCCGCCAGCCTGCGCTTCCGGCGTCACATGGATCGCCGCCGGAACCTTGCCGGAAGCCCCCGACATGCGCCCGTCCGTCACGAGGGCGACCTTGTGGCCATGCGCCATTACCGAAGCCAGAATTGGGGTGAGCTTGTGCAATTCCGGCATGCCGATCGCCTTGACGCCCTGGAAACGCACCACGGCGATGAAATCGCGATTGAGTTCGCCGCGCTTGAACGCGGCCTCGACCTCTTCCTGCGAATGAAAGATCAGCGCCGGGGCGCGCACCAGACGGCGCTCGGGCGCGACGGCGCTGATCTTGATCACCGCGCGGCCGAGATTGCCGTCGAGCATCCTGAGGCCGCCATCGGCCGAGAACGGGTCGGTCACGGGGCGCAGCACGGAAGGATCGAGGCTTTGCGGGGGCGCATCGCGGAACTTGAGTTCGCCCTCGTCGAGATAGGGCTCCTTCGCATGGTCGGCGAGCGGGCTTCCCGTGACGGTCCGTGCGTCCGGATGGAGCAGCCCCGCCTCCAACAGCTGGCCGATCAGATAGCCAGTCCCGCCGGCGGCGGTGAAGTGATTCACATCGGCCGAGCCATTGGGATAGATGCGCGTCAGCAGCGGGACGACCTTCGACAAATCGTCGAAATCCTCGAGCGTCAGGATCATTCCGCCCGCGCGCGCCATGGCGACGAGATGAATGACGTGATTGGTCGAGCCGCCCGTCGCATGCAGGGCGACGACGCCATTCACAAAGGCGCGCTCGTCGAGAATCTGTGAGGTCGGCGTATAATCATTGCCGAGCGCCGTCATGGCCAGCGCGCGCTTGGCGGCCGCCGCCGTCAGCGCATCGCGCAGCGGCGTATTCGGATTGACGAAGGACGCCCCCGGCAGATGCAGGCCCATCGCCTCCATCAGCATCTGGTTGGAGTTGGCCGTCCCGTAGAAGGTGCAGGTTCCCGGCGCATGATAGGAGGCGGCCTCCGCCTCCAGCAAATCGGCGCGCGACACTTTTCCCTCGGCATAGAGCTGGCGCACCTTCGACTTCTGATCGTTGGAGATGCCCGACGGCATTGGCCCCGCCGGCACGAAGACGGCCGGCAGATGGCCATAAGCCTGCGCCGCGATGACGAGGCCGGGCACGATCTTGTCGCAGATGCCGAGAAAGACTACGGCGTCGAACATGTCATGCGACAGCGCGATAGCGGCGGAGAGCGCGATAACGTCGCGCGAGAACAGCGACATCTCCATGCCGGCGCGCCCTTGCGTCACGCCATCGCACATGGCCGGCACACCGCCCGCGACCTGGGCGACGCCGCCCGCCTCGCGCGCCGCCTGCTTCAGGATCGCCGGGAACCTTTCATAGGGCTGGTGCGCCGAGAGCATGTCGTTGTAGGCGGTGACGATGCCAAGATTGGGCACGACGTCGGCGCGCAGTTCGGCCTTGTCGTGCACGCCGCAGGCGGCGAAGCCATGCGCGAGATTGGCGCAGCCGAGCGCGCCCCGGCGCGGCCCCGTGCGGCGCATGGCCTCCATCCGCGCGAGATAGGCCGCGCGGGTTGGGCGGCTGCGCTCGGTGATGCGCGCCGTTACGTCGGCGATGACCTGATGAACCATGGCGCCTCTCGATCCTGTTTGCGTGAACCGGTCTTGCGGAGGAGCTCTCTAACTCGTCTCCTCGTACCAGCTTCGTCCGTCGCGCTCAACGAGCGCCGTCGCCGATGCCGGCCCCCAGGTGCCGGCGAGATAGAAACGCGGCTCCAGCACCGACTGGGTCCACGCCTCGCGAATGGGATCGACCCAGCGCCACGCGGCCTCGACCTCGTCGCGGCGCATGAACAGCGTCGCATTGCCGCGTATGACGTCCATCAGCAAACGCTCATAAGCTTCCGGCGCATAGATCTGGAACGCCTTGGCGAAGTCCATGTCGAGCGGCACATGACGCATCCGCATGCCGCCAGCGCCGGGCTCCTTCAGCATCAGCCAGAGCTTGATGCCCTCGTCCGGCTGAAGCCTGACGACGAGCCGCGTCGGCAGGATCTTCACGTCGGGACCGAAGATCGAATGCGGCACGTTGCGGAACGACACGATCAGCTCCGAGACGCGTTTCGGCAGCCGCTTGCCCGTTCCCAGATAGAAGGGCGTCCCCGCCCAGCGCCAGTTGCTGACATGCACCTTCAGCGC
>DAITNE010000077.1:0-7347 GCA_036834765.1 Methylocella sp. | reverse complement strand
TCGATCATGACTGGAAGGATCGCCCTATAGCAAAGGGCCTCGCCCGTGACAAGACCAAAGGCTGGGGCGCCGCGCGGCTTTACTCATGCGCGCCGATTGTGTACCGGGAGAAAGCCCTCTACCGCGCCGGGAATCGTTGTTTCAAAAAAGCGCTTCGGGCGCTCGATCCGATCCCGGATCGAACCGGCCGCGGAGCAAGCCCCGATGCTGGCGCTGATATTTTGTAAGAGCGAACCAGACCTATGGCGAATGTGGTGGTGGTCGGCGCCCAATGGGGCGACGAGGGCAAGGGCAAGATCGTCGACTGGCTGTCGATCGAGGCCGATATCGTGGTGCGTTTTCAGGGCGGCCACAACGCCGGACATACGCTCGTCATCGGCGATCAGGTCTACAAGCTGGCGCTACTTCCGTCCGGCATCGTGCGGCCCGGCAAGCTTTCGGTGATCGGCAATGGCGTCGTGCTCGATCCCTACCATCTCGTCGATGAGATCGAAAGGATCGCGGCGCAGGGCGTCGCCGTCTCGCCCGAAAACCTGAAGATCGCCGACAATGTCACGCTGATTCTGGCGCTCCACCGCGAACTCGACGCGCATCGCGAGTCCGCCTCGACGGAAGGGCTGAAGATAGGCACGACCAAGCGCGGCATTGGACCCGCTTATGAGGATAAGGTCGGCCGCCGCGCGATCCGGCTCGCCGACCTCGCGGAACCCGAATCGCTTGATGAAAAAATCGGCCGCCTGCTCGCGCATCACGATCCGCTCCGGCGCGGCCTCGGGCTTCAGCCGGTCGCCGCCGCCGCCGTCAGGGCGGAGCTTGAGGGCGTCGCGCCGAAGATTCTGCCCTTCATGGATTCGACCTGGGACCTGCTCGAGGCCGCGCGGCGCGCCGGCAAACGCATCCTGTTCGAGGGCGCGCAGGGCGCGCTGCTCGACGTCGACCACGGCACCTATCCCTTCGTCACCTCGTCAAACACCGTCGCCGCCAACGCCGCCACGGGATCGGGCCTCGGCCCCAAGGCGATCGGCTATGTTCTCGGCATCGCCAAGGCCTATTCGACGCGCGTCGGCGGCGGACCTTTTCCGACTGAACTCAACGACGAGATCGGAGAACGGATCGGCGACAGGGGTCGCGAATTCGGCACCAATACGGGCCGGCGCAGGCGCTGCGGCTGGTTCGACGCGGTTCTGGTGCGGCAAACCGTCAAGACATCGGGGATCGACGGCATCGCCCTCACCAAACTCGATATTCTCGACGGTTTTTCCGAAATCAAGGTCTGCGTCGCCTATCGTCTCGACGGCGCGCGCATCGACCGCTTTCCGGCGAGTCAGGCGGCCCAGTCGCGCGTCGAGCCGATTTATGAGACGATCGAGGGCTGGGACGGGGCGACGGCGGGCGCGCGATCCTGGGCCGAGCTGCCGGCGCAGGCGATCAAATACGTGCGCCGCATCGAGGAGTTGATCGAGGCGCCGGTGACGCTGCTATCGACCAGTCCCGAGCGCGCCGATACAATCCTCGTCCATAATCCGTTCCGGGATTAGGCGCGCGCGCCGTCGCGGACCGCTTTTCCGCCATGATATAAGCAGCTTATGGCATTGACGGATGAACGCTTTAGGGGTCTGAACGGGATATGGCCGACTATTACCCGCTGATCGCCAAGGCCGTCGCCGGTCTGCAGAGCTCGACGCCGGAAACGCGCGGCGCCATTTACCAGCGCGCCCGCAATGCTTTGCTCGGGCAATTGCGCCGCCTCGACCCGCCGATCCCTGAAAGCGATGTGGCGCGGGAGAGCGCATCTCTCGAAGACGCCATCGCGCGTCTTGAAGCCGAATTGGCGCCGCCGGCGGAGGTCGAGTGGCTCGTCGAAACGCTCGTCGAATCTTCTGTCGAGACGCGCGTCGAGGAAGCAATTCCCGCCTCGCCGGCAGAGATCGAGGCGCCCGGCGCGCCCACGCCGACTGATGTGGAGGCGGCGCCCGAGGCGACCCCCGAGTCTGTCGAACAGCAATCGCCGCCGTCGCCCGAACCGCCGCCTGTCGCCCAAGAGCCGTCTCAGGAAGAGCCTTCGCAGGAAGAGGCTTCGCAGCAGGCTCCTGAAGCCGCGCTCGCGCCGGCCGTCGGCGAGGCGCCCGCGAGCGAAGCCTCCGCCGAAGAAGCGGACGCCCGGCACCCGTCTGCGAGACTGCAACCGGCGCCGCCGCCGGCGTTCTTCAAGCTGCGGCGGGATAAGCCTTCGCTGTTTACGCCGCCGCCTAGACCGGACGGCTTTTCCGCCCGCCGCGCGCCGGGTTCCGCGCCAGCGTCTCGTCCGCCGTTGTTTCCGCCGCCGCCGGGATCGGCCCCGGTCGCAGACGCGACCTGGAGCGCGCCGCCCCCCGCGCCCGGCGACTTCGCCCCACGCTCGCCGGACCGCGCCGTCCAAGAGCCTGTCGTTGAGGAGTCTTCGCCTCGCGATCTCGGCGCTCAGGAGACCGTCCCGGAAGCGTCCGGCGCAAACGCGGCCCATGATTTTGAGCCGGCGACTCCGAATAACGGCGCCCCTGACGTTGTCGCCGCGGAACCGGGCGCGGATGAGAACGCGGCGAGCCGTCGCATTTCGCCGGCATTGGCGAAGCCGCGGCCGGAGGCGCAGCGTCCTTCCGCACCGCAGCCTCGGCGCGACGCCGCAGCGCCGCGGCGGCTCTGGATCGTTGGCTTCATCGTCGGCCTGCTGGTGTTACTTGTCGCCATCGCAGCCTTTCAGCTGCGCGACCGGCCCGAGGATCTGCGCCAGAAGGCGGCGACGCCGGTCATCGCGCCCGAAGCCGGCGCCAACGGCAAGATTGTCGATCGCATCGGGGTCGGCTCGGACGGGACTCAGAGCGCGCCCGCGTCGTCTTCGTCCGATAACGCGGCGCAAGGCGCCTCCGCCGCGAAGAGCGCGACGGGCGCCGACGAGGCGACGTCCTCTGGCGGGCGCGCGGCGCTTCTCGTCGAGGCGCCCGACGAGCCTTCAAAGGTGAGAACCTATCTCGGCACGGTGGTCTGGAAAGTTGATAACGTCAGCAATGGACCCGGCGATCCGCTGAGCATGGCGGTCAGCGCCGAGATCGACATTCCTGAGGAAAAACTGCAGACGGCGGTGACGCTGCAGAAGAATTTCGACGGCAGCCTGCCGGCCTCGCATACGATGAAAATCCAGTTCACCGAAGCGCCCGACGGTCCGCTCGGCGCCATTCAGCAGATCAGCGTGCCGCAGATGCGGCGCGAGGATACCGCGACCGGCGACGGCCTCAGCGGCATACCGGTAGCGATCACCGACAATTCCTTTCTGGTCGGCCTGACGCGCGGCGCCGCCGAGGCGAACAACATCGATCTTTTGACATCGCGCGAATGGATCGATGTGCCGATGCTTTTGAGCAATGGCAAGATCGCCAAATTGACCTTCGAGAAGGGCCCGACTGGCGTTCGCGCGATCACCGACGCGCTCGCGGCCTGGAAGGCGCAATGACCGTCAGGCGTCATGACCTGCGGTCGCAATGACCCTCAGTCGCATGACCCTTAGTCGAAAGCCTCGATTTCGACGCTGACGCGCTTGGCGAGGTTGCGCAATTCGCCGTCGCTGAGCGGCCCCGCGAGGGTGTAGATCGCGTTCGCCTGGCGCCAGCTGATCGCGCCGGCGGACCCGTTCGATGGAATGTTCGCCTCGACACGGAAGCCGCCCGAGCCGCCGCCGTCCGCGTCGCGCGCGATGCAGAGCGCCACGGGCGCCGCCGCCGCCTTGGCGTAGAACAGGCAAAACATCTGGTTTTCGAGCTCGCCGCTGCGGGCGGGCGCCGGGCGCATGCCGACGAGCGTAAAACCCGCGCTCGAAAGGTTGGGGACGATAAGCGACGCCTGGTTCGAGGCCGCGCGGGTCTCGTTCGGCGCGGCGCCGGACGCGCTCGCGCGTTCCTGCGCGCGTTGCTGCGGCTTGAAATCCATCAGGGCCGCGATCGCGCGCGCGGCCGGAATATCGTCGGCGGAGACGGGCGCCGAAGCGCGGACGTCGGCTGCGACCTGTGGCGCATGGAGGCGATCGGCGAAGAATGCGCCGGCGAGGGCAATGATGGCGCCGGCCGCGAAGACCGCAAACAAGGAGAGGGGCCTCGCACCGGCGCGCCCGAGCTTGGCCGCCCCGGCGGCGCCCTTTCGCCAGAACGGGGGCTCCTGCGCCGCCTTTCGCACATCCCCGGCTGGCGGCGCGGGGCACGGTCGAAGCAAGCGCAGACAGGCGCGCCTGCCAGTGGTCGGCGGCAGCAATATGGACGCCGGCGCCGGCTCCGCCTCGATCGGCGCGAAAGCGGCGCGGATGACCTGCGTTTGTCGGCGCCAGCCCTCCACGCGCTCGGCGTCGGCGGGCGATGTCTTGAGAAAATTCTCGATGGCTTTGCGCCGGTGAGGCTCGATCTCCCCATCCAGGAAGCCGTGAAGCTCGTCATCGCCGGGTGGGGGAAAAGAGCCGTTCACGGGAGCGAACGTCTATTTGACCAGCCGCAGATGCGGCGGATGCGCTCTCGCCCGGTGCGATGCGGGCTGCGCCTGCAGGTTCACCGGAAGCTTTTCGCGGGCGCGGGCGAGGCGCACAATGAGGATCGAGCGCGAGATTTTCAGGATGCGCGCCGCTCGCGCATAGACGAATCCCTCGAGGGCGACCAGCAAGAGGACTTCCCTCTCCTCGAGCTTCAGCGCCAGGAGCGCGCTGGACAGCGTGTCGTTCGATGCTGGAATATGCGGCGCTCTCTCGGACGGCCGCCCTCCGCCTGCGCGCGCGCCGCCCGCCTTGATCAACGCGCTCGCGCCATGCGCGCCGTGCGACGGAGCGCCGCCCAGTTCGGCGGCGCGAACATGCTCCCGATTGAGTTCGATTAGGGCCGCGTAGGCCTCGATTTCGAGATCAGGCGCGGGGAGGGATGCGACGTCCACGGCGACCTGCCGCAGGGCGGCCGCGACCAACGCATCGGCGGCCTCGTTCGGGCCGGGATGGGCGCAAGCGAGAGCCCGGGCGTAACGGCGCAACCGCGGCGCGATCAAATTGAGATCCACTCGCAAATTCACCTTGGCACTCCGCGCCCGGCCGCCGCCGGGTCATCACCCAAATCGCCCTTCGCCGCGACCTCAAACGCACGCCTTCTGCCTATCGGCGAAATATTTTTTGATAATCAGACCGCTGGCGGTCGCGGCTCGCCCCATCGGAAACCTTGCGTTGAACCGCGATAGTCCTTAAACGCCGCAGATGCAGCGGCCGTTCCATCGATCGCATCCCTCATTTCAGGCCCGGATCGAGAATGACGCAACCGGAAATCATCGCGCCCCGTGCGCTTCGATCGGAAATTCTTGCAGGCAAGCGCGGCCTGATCCTCGGGGTCGCCAATAATCGCTCGATCGCGTGGGGCATCGCCAAGGCGGCCTTTGACGCCGGCGCCGAACTCGCCTTCACCTATCAGGGCGAATCGCTGGAAAAACGGGTCCGCCCCCTCGCGGCGGAGCTCGGCGGCCACGTTCTCGGCCATTGCGACGTCACCGACGCGGACAGCCTCGATGCGGCCTTCGCCGAAATCGAGCGAATCTGGGGCGGGCTCGATTTCGTCGTCCATTGCGTCGCTTTTTCAGACAAGGACCAGCTGACGGGCCGTTACGTCGACACCAGCGCCGATAATTTCAACAATACGCTGCTGGTGTCCTGCTATTCGTTCACGGCGGTCGCCCAGCGCGCCGAAAAGCTCATGCGCAACGGCGGCGCGATGCTGACCCTCACCTATTACGGCGCCGAGAAATGGATGCCCCATTACAATGTCATGGGCGTCGCCAAGGCCGCGCTTGAGGCGAGCGTGCGCTATCTCGCCGCTGACCTCGGCGAGAAGAATATCCGGATCAACGCCATTTCGGCCGGACCGATCAAGACGCTGGCGGCTTCAGGGATCGGCGATTTCCGCTATATCCTGAAATGGAACGAGTATAACGCGCCGCTCCGGCGCTCGGTCAGCATCGACGAAGTCGGCGAAAGCGCGGTTTTCCTGCTGTCGCCGATGGCGCGCGGGATCACCGGCGAAATCCTCCATGTCGATGCGGGCTACCACGTCGTCGGGATGAAAAACCCGGCCGCGCCCGACATCGCGGTGCTCGGCAAGGATTAGAGCTTGCACAAGAGAGAGTTGCACAGAAAATATTTGGGGCGGGCTCCGGCGAGGACCGCACAGCCTCGCCAAGGCCATTTTTGAGGAGGATAACCCGACGCGATTTGCATCCGCGCCGGCGCCGCCATCCATTCGTTCACCGTCCATTCATGCGAAACTCTCAAAATCTAAATTCGGCGAATTGGAATTGCCGGCCCGGCATGCGCGGGGGACTGCGCGCGGGCATCTTTATGTGCGCCGGCGCGCATTCCGCGCGGTCCAGATGTGGAACTGCTGCGCTTCTCCATGCCATGGAAGCATTCGGGCGCGATCGAATGAAACAGGAACAACCATGTCGCATCTTGCGATAGCCGAAGCTTTTCCCCCGCAACGCGACGGCGCGGCTCCGTTCCTGAGCCCGGAATCCATTCTGCGCGGCCCGCAGCGGCCAGACCTCATCCGCGACGAACTGCTCTGCGAAATCTTCGCAAGGTCCGCCGCCTTCGATCCGAACGGCGTCGCCATGGTGACGCGCGACGGCAAGCTCACCTACGCCGAGGTCGACGCCAAGGCCGAGGCCATCGCGCGCGGCCTTGTCCGCAAGGGGTTGCGCCCTGGCGACGTGGCGGGGCTGTGGATGGCGCGCGGCCATGATCTTCTGATCGCCCAGATCGCCATCGCCAAGGTCGGGGCGGCGTGGCTGCCGCTCGACGGCGACGCGCCGGTCGAGCGAATCGCCGTCTGCCTTGAGGACGCCGAAGCGAAAGGCATTCTCGTCTCGCCGGATTTCGTCGCAAAGCTCGAAGGTCGCACGGACTGCCCGGCCTGGACCATCCGCGAACTCATTGATCCGTCGGATACGAGCAAGGTCGACGCCCGCGCGCTCGGCGCGACGCCGGATTCGCCCGCCTATCTCATCTATACGTCGGGCTCGACCGGCACGCCCAAGGGCATCGTGATCTCCGGCCGCAATATCTGTCATTATCTGCGCGCCGCCAATGAGGTCTATGGCCTGCGCGAGAGCGACGTCGTCTTCCAGGGGGCCTCCGTCGCCTTCGACCTCTCGATGGAGGAGATCTGGCTGCCCTATCTCGCCGGCGCGACGCTGTTCGTCGCGACGCCCGAGATGTTGGGCGAAGCCGAGAAGCTCCCTGAGATCATGGAGGCGAATCGCGTCACGGTGCTCGACACCGTCCCGACGCTGCTGGCGCTGCTG
>DAITNE010000076.1:0-7387 GCA_036834765.1 Methylocella sp. | reverse complement strand
GTTCCGGCTTTTTGCTCTATCGCATTTTCTTCACGCGAACCGGCATCCACTTCGCTCGAAAATGCTCTAATCCGTCTCCAGCGCGCCCTCGTCGCCGGGGGGCGGCCACGCCTCCCCTGCCTGCGCCGGCGGCTCGATGGGGCGCCTCGCGTAGCGCTGGGCGAGCACGGCGCAGGCGAAGAGCTGCGCCTGATGGAACAGCATCAAGGGCAGCACGATCAGACCCACCGCCTGGCCGGGAAACAGGATGTTCGCCATCGGAATGCCGCTCGCCATGCTCTTCTTGGAGCCGCAGAACACGATGGCGATTTCATCCTGCTTCGAAAAGCCGAGCCGCCGGCTGAGAAGCGTGGTGGCGATCAGCGCCATGGCGAGGATGACGCAATCGAGCGCCAGAACCAGCGCGAGGCTGCGCCAGCTCAGCTGCGACCAGACCCCCGCGACCATGCCTTCGCTGAAGGCCGCGTAAACGATGATGAGGATCGAGCCGCGATCGACGAAGGACGTCAATCGCCTGTGGCCAATTAGCCATTTGCCGATTAGCGGCCGCAGAAGCTGACCGGCGGCGAAAGGCAGCAACAATTGCAGCGCCACATCCTGCAGCGCCCTGAGGCTGAATCCGGCGCCATGCGAGGTCATCAGCAAAGCGACGAGGGCCGGCGTCACGACGATGCCGAAGAGATTGGAGACCGACGCGCTGCACAGAGCCGCCGGCACATTGCCGCGCGCGATCGAGGTGAAGGCGATCGACGATTGCACTGTCGACGGCAGCAGGCAGAGATAGAGAAGGCCGAGGGCGAGATCGGCCGGCAGCCAGGGCCGAGCCGCCGCGGTCGCGGCGAGGCCGATCAGCGGAAAAATGATGAAGGTCGCGGCGAATACGAGCGACTGCAGCCGCCAATGCATCAGGCCCTCGACCACCGCCTGGGGCGAAAGCCGCGCGCCGTAGAGAAAGAACAGAAGGGCGACTGCGCCATAAACGGCGTAATGCGCCGCCGCCTCCGCTGGGCCGCGCGCCGGCGCGAGCGCGGCGAGGACGACCGCGCCGACCAGCGCAAAGAGATAAGGGTCGACGCCCATACGGGCGAGAAAGTCCCGGCCGACCATCATTCATCCCGACTTCAGCCAATCCGCGCGTCTTTTAGCACGGCAGCGACTGCGGGACAGGCGCTCAGTGCTAGCGTATCGACGAGGTCAGATCCCAGTCGGCGGGATTGCCCTCCGGCGCGGGGATGCGGACGGAATCGGGGGCGTAGGCCCTCGCGGCAGGGGGCCGCGCCGCCGGGATCGCCGGCGCCGGTTTCAGGGCGGCGTTGAAATAGGCGTCCGGTATGCGCGCCACCGGCGCCGGCCCGGGTCCGGGCTGCAATGTTCCCTCCTGCGATCCCGCGTCCCGCAAGGCGAGCGCATCCTCGCGCAGGACCTTGCCCTGCGCCGTATCGACGTCCTCGTCGATGTCGGGCGCGTCGGGGAGGCCATCGGGCGGCGAAGTCGGGGCCGGCAATGGTCGCAGCAGAGGCTTGCAGATCCGCCTGAGGCCCGTCGATGAATTGCCGTGCATGGCGAGATCGACATGGATGTGGTTGTAATGAAATACATTCGCGCCCGGCCCCAGCACCGTGGTGAAATGCGAGCAGGCGCCCATATGGACGTCCTGCAGGAAAGCGCGGGTCTGATCGTCGCCGCGCGTCCAGTCGCGCACGATCGAAATCTCGCGCCCGTCGGCGAGGCGGAATGCGGCGATGTCGATGGCGTTGCCGAACGCATGTTCGGAGATGCGGGCGCCTGGAATGCCGTTCATGCCGCGGCAGCTATAGGCGCCCATGCTCATGATTTCGACGACGCGCTGGCCGAAGCGCGCCTCGGCCGTCGGCTGCACCACGTCGCGCAGCCATTCGTTGAGCGCGGCGACCATCGGGCAGTCGAGCGTATAAGCGGAATCGAAGGCGACGGCGCCGTCTGCCAGCGCCGCGACCCGCAGGGGCCGGGTCAGGCCGCAGATGCCGGGCCCGTTGATTTCGCGCGCGGGCTGGATATAGGCGGAGAGCGCGAAGGGTCGCTCGGCGAAACAGGCGTTCTCCGCCTGGGCGCGCCAAGGCGGACGCTGCGGCGCCTGATAATTGGAGCAGCCGGCGAGCGTTGCGATGAGCGCCGCCAGCGCGGCAAATGGCAGGATGCGACGCGCCATCCCTTAAAGATGAGCGCGAATCTTTAAGCGGTGTTAAAGCATCGCGGTTAATGGATGCTGAAAGCGCAACGCCGCCAACTCTGGAGGAGCGAAGTCTTGGAAGGAGCGAGGTCTTGGCGCGGATAGACGTGACCCCGCAGGTTTCGATCGACGAGGCCGAGATCGTCCTTACGTTCGTGCGCGCCAGCGGACCCGGCGGCCAGAACGTCAACAAGGTCGAGACCGCGGCGCAATTGCGCTTCGATGCTGAAAACTCGCCCTCGCTCGAGCCCGCCGTCAAGCGGCGCCTGCTGCGCCTCGCCGGCGCGCGGGCGACGCGCGATGGCGTCGTCGTGCTGTTCGCGCAGCGTTTCCGCTCGCAGGAGATGAACCGCAAGGACGCCATCGCGCGGCTGCTGGCTCTGATCGCCGAGGCGGCGGAACGGCCGAAGTTCCGCGTCAAAACGCGCCCGACCCTTGCCTCCCGCAAAAGGCGCGTAGATTCGAAAGTCCAGCGCGGCGAAACCAAGAAGCTTCGCAGCGGACCGAAGCCCGACGCATCAGCCTGAGGCACGCATCGACGCTCGTGCTAATCGCTCGCGCCGTCTTCGCGCACGCCGACGTTGATGGTGATGTTCACAGTGACGGGACCTGCGGGAATGGACAAGGTCGTCGCGGGAGGCGAAATCGCCGCCGCCGCGCGCGCGAGGCCGGGCGCCTTCGCCACCGCCGGCCACTGACAGCTCGCATCGGGCTTTAGCCTGGGGTCGATCAGGCTGAGATAGGTCGCCAGCGCGTGCCAACAGGACGGCGTCGGCCAGACTGTTGTGAGCGAGTCATATTGCTTCAATGTATCGACGTGGGTGAAACCGAGCGGAACCTGCGGCACGATGTCCGGCAGATTATCGATGCGCCACGACGTCAGGCCGAGAGCGTTGAAGGCGTGCGCAAAAGTAGAGTCCCCGACGCGCGGTGACGCGAAGGTGTAGATCGACGGGTTATGGATGCGCTCGGTCAGCGCATTGTCGATGACGTAGAGCGTCGCGAGCGCCGCGCCGAGACTGTGGCCGGTGACGGCGATCGAGGCGGGCGGCGCCGCGGTCCTCGGTCGCGCAGCGCTCGCCCGCCGGCTCACAAGGGCGGAAACCTGGCTGGCGAATCCGGCGGCGGGTTTCGCCGCTTTCGCCGCGGCGGAGGGCGCTCTAGCCTCGGTCACGAGTTGCAGCGTGTCGTAAATGCGCGCAAAGCCTGCTCCCACCGAACCAGACCCCGGGTCTTTGAACGGCTGCAGCTGGATCGCATTCAGATCGTCCCACCATTCGACCCAGCCGGACGTTCCGCGAATGGCGAGGACGTATTGGTCAAGGTTCGCTTCGCTTTGGGCGACAAAGCCGTAGAAAATCGGGCCTGTGCTCCCGACGATGAAGTCCCTCATCAAGATCCACGCGGCCAGCCGATAGCCGGCCGTTAAGTTCAAAGGCGGCGGAGTTGGATTATTGGGCGCAGCGTCGTGCATCGCATAGGCGGCGGCGATGAACTGGCCATAAAGGACCGCCGCGGCCGGATCGAACGGATCGCCAAGGCGCGGAGATTTCGATGGAATCTGACGAGGTTCTTGCATCGCCTTCCCAACTCCTTTTTACTGCCGACGCGCATGACGATCATGCCGCCGCGCCAGGGCCTGAAGACTTTTGAGCCAAGGAGCCAAACTCTTTCTTTTGACGGCGTTTACGGTTGCGGTCCTCTGCGGGCCGGCCGTTTCAGGCGACGCCACCCGTTTGGCGCAGGCTCGATCCGAAGCTGATAGCAATATGGGACATGACATCGTGATCCAGATCGGCAATGCGGACAATGGCGGCAAACGGAAGCTTCGGGTTGGGGACGTGTTTGAGGTGACTCTTCCTGAGAATCCAACAACCGGCTACCGTTGGCAATTGCATTCGCCCGTCGGCCCCGTCCTCGAAGTCGAGGACGATTCCTTTGCGGGGCCATCATCCGGCATGATTGGCGCCGGCGGCCTGCGCAGTTGGCGGTTTCGGGTCCTCAGGGAGGGTCTCGCGCACCTCGTGATAGACAATCGGCGAAGCTGGGAGCCTGCGCCGATTGGAACGTTCGAAGTCACGATCGAGGCGAACGCGCGATGATCTCCCGATCGCCGGAACCTATCGCGCCGGACGACTGGTCCCGTTGGCGCCCTGTCCGACCACGCTGATCGTCCAGAAGTCCGAAGACAAATTGCCGTCGAGCAAATAGGAATAGGGCATAAAGAAATACCCCTTGTCTCCCCATGTCGCGCCCCAGGAGTTGCGGCAGATGAAGACATGGCCATTATCATCGAAACCCACAGCCAACACCGCGTGGCCGCCAATGGGCTTGTCCTTGCCTGTAGGCAAAGGCACCATGCCAGTCTTGGCCACCTCCGGGGTCTCGAAACTGTCGTAGACTGTGAAGCCGAATACGAACGGGTACTTTGTGGCGAGGCACCCCTTCAGGTCCGCAAGGTTTTGCGCCACCGCCCGATAGGTCATGGCCTCATACTTTCGAGCGTCGGCATAGCATGAGGCCGGCGGTTGCGTCGCCGCCTTGGCGCCGGCGGGAAATGTTCCATCGGGGTTGGCTGGCGTATCGTCGTAGGGCCACTCGCTTTCCGGGCAGTCTCCCTGCTTGGCGACGCTCTTGATGCCGTCGCGTATCTGCGCGCCAGAGTCGCTCCCGACTGTGCCTTCGATGACCCGCTCGTTGTAGTAGATAAACAGGCGTGAAGGCATAAAGAGAGGCTTGATGCCCTGCTTCTTGATATCGAACTGCAGGGCCGCGGCGATGGCGTTCGCCGTACAGCTTCCGATGCGTCCCTGGTCATAGACGGGTGGGCATTGAGGCCGAAGATCGATGCGAGGCGGGATATTTTTCGTGATGAGGCGCGGAACGGAATATGACAAATCACGCTGGTCTGGCAGATCCGGCCTCCAGCCGAACCCAGCTGTTCTACGAATCGAACTCCTTAAGCCTTGCGGCGCGGCCACGCGACCCGCTTTCTGACGCGGCGCGCTCTCCCTCTTGTTCGCCATAACATTCCTCCCAATGTGAAATGGGCGACGTGAGATTTTATTTCGCAATCGTCATCCTACATCTATGAGCCGTTATTCAACAACGTCAACCTGTTCGGCTGGCGTCGCCGCGCAACATCGCATACAGGCTGGTCGCCGGCGGTCTCCGCGGTGGTGTGAGATGGAGAATTTTCGGCGGCGCCGAACAATGAAGGGCGTTCCCCCGAGACCGCCTCATGCCGGCGAAACGGTAGGGCGCAGCGAAGGAGTCCGCACCGACAAAGCGGCCCCGCTCAAAAAGAAAGGGCGCCGAAAAGGGCGCCCTCGAAACTTCGCAAGAATCGGCCAGCATCAGACCGAGGTGGTGCCCTGCCGCGAGCGCCGCTCCTGCATGAAGCGGTCGAACTCCTCACGATCGCGGGCGTGTCGCAGCTGCTCCAGGAATTCGGCGAATTCGCGTTCGGCCGCGACGAGTTTGCGGCGCTCCTCTTCAAGGCGGCCGAGTTCGCCCGCGCGCCATTCGTCGAAGGCCCGGTTGCCGCTGGAGCCAAAGCCCGCGCTGCGCCAGCTCCGCGCGGCGAAGCCGCCGCCGGAACCAACGAAACTCCAGTTCGCCGCGCCCTCCCATTTCTCGCGGGCGAAGGTGAAGAGATCGCCCTGATAGCCGCTTTTCTTCTGCCAGAATTTCCAGCCGAGGACGCCGAGGCCAATCGGCCAGTAGAGGGCGAAGCCGAGAACCATCGCGCCGATTTCCAGCGGCTTCCACCGCCCGCCGCAGCTATGCGACGCGCTCCGCGCGTTGAAGCCGGGATCAAAAGGTTTTCCCATGTCTGGGCTCATCGTAAAGCTCCATGTTCGCCGGACGGAGGCGCCGGTGACGGAGCTAAATGTAAGGCGCGTTTTCGTTTCGTCGAGCGGGCGACCAAGAAAATGTTTCGCCCCACTGAAGCTCAGGGTTGCTTCACAAGCCCCAGTAGGGCGCGATGGATCGCGTCATTGCCGGCGCAGATCGAGCCTTTGGCCAGCATGTCGGCGCCGCCGTCGGCGTCGGTGACGTAGCCGCCCGCCTCGCGAACGATGACGATGCCGGCGGCCATGTCCCAGGATTGGAGGTCGCGCTCCCAGAAGCCGTCATAATTGCCGGCCGCGACGAAGCAGAGATCCAGCGCTGCCGAGCCGAGCCGGCGGATATTGCCGGCCTTGCCCATCACCGCGTCGAATTCGGCCCGAAAGCGCGCATGGCCGTCGGCCTTGCCGATATGGGGAATGCCGCAGCCGATCAGGGCCTCGCCCATATCGCGCCGCGCGGCGACGCGAAGGCGCCTATTGTTGAGGTAAGCGCCCTGCCCTTTCTCGGCGATGATCATGTCGTCCGTGGCGGGATTGTAAACGAGGCCGGCGACGAGCTGGCCTTCCCGCTGGAGCCCAATGGAGATGGCGAAGATCGGCAGTCCGTGCAGGAAATTGGTGGTGCCGTCGAGCGGATCGATGATCCAGGTATGGCTCTTGTCCGGGCCCTCGATCTCGCCAGATTCCTCCAGCACGAAGCCATAACCGGGGCGCGCCTTGACCAGCTCCTCGTAAAGGACTTTTTCGGCCCTTTTGTCGGCGGCGGAGACGAAATCGCCCGGCCCCTTGACCGAGACCTGCAGATTCTCGACCTCGCCGAAATCGCGCTTCAGGCCGCGCCCGGCTTTCAGCGCCGCGGCGGTCATCACATTCATGAGGGCGGAGCGGATCATTCTCTAATCAGCCCGGCGCATATAGGCGACTTCGCTGGTGTCGACGACGATTTTTTCGCCCGCCGCGATAAAGGGCGGCACCAGCACCCGCAAGCCGTTTTCGAGCACGGCGGGCTTGTAGGACGAGGCCGCCGTCTGGCCGCGCACGACAGGGTCGGCCTCGACAATCGTCAAGGTGACATAGGCGGGCAGCCTGATGCTGATCAGGCGCGCCTCATACATCTGCAGCGTGACCTTCATGCCATCCTGCAGAAAGGCCGCGCGCTCGCCGACCCAGTCCTTGGCGAGTTCGATCTGCTCATAGCTTTCGAGATCCATGAAGACCAGCGTGTCGCCCTCGGCATAGAGAAAGCTGAAATCCTTGAGTTCAAGGTCGATCGCCTCGACGGTCTCGTCGGCGCGGAAGCGCTCGTTGAGCTTGCGGCCGTCGA
>DAITNE010000075.1:0-7425 GCA_036834765.1 Methylocella sp. | reverse complement strand
GGCAGAAACACCTTCCAGCCGAGCCGCATCAGCTGATCGTAGCGATAGCGCGGCACGAAGGCTTTCACCATGGCGATCATGAAGAAAACCGCGCAGACCTTCAAAACGAACCAGATGACGCCCGGCACCCATATAAAGGGCGCGAACGGAATCGGCGACAGCCAGCCGCCGAGAAACAGAATGGTCGTCAGCGCGCACATGGTGATGATCGCCACATATTCGGCGAGCATGAACAGCATGTAGGGCGTCGCGGAATACTCGACCATGAAGCCGGCGACGAGCTCCGATTCCGCCTCGACGAGATCGAACGGCGGACGGTTCGTTTCGGCGAGCGCCGAGACGAAGAAGATGACGAACATCGGGAACAGCGGCAGCCAGTACCAGCCCAGCAAGCCCCAGCCCGTGTCCTGCGCCTTGACGATGTCGGTCAGATTGAGCGAGCCGACGACGAGCAGCACGGTGATGATGACGAAGCCGATCGAGACTTCATAGGAGATCATCTGCGCCGCCGAGCGCAGCGCCGAGAGGAATGGATATTTCGAGTTCGAGGCCCAGCCGCCCATGATGATTCCATAGACGCTGAGGGAGGAGATCGCGAGGATGTAGAGAATGCCGACATTGATGTTGGCAATAGCCCAGCCCTCATCGACGGGGATGACCGCCCAGGCGGCCAGCGTCAGGAGGCCCATGACGAAGGGCGCGAGCAGGAAGATGCCCTTGTTGGCGCCGTCCGGGATGACCGGCTCCTTGAGGACGAACTTCAGCATGTCCGCGAAGCTCTGCCATATCCCCCAGGGGCCGACGACGTTCGGACCGCGCCTGAGCTGCACCGCCGCCCAGATCTTGCGGTCCGCGTAGAGAATATAGGCGATGAAGATGAGCAGAATGACGAGCAGCGCGACGCTCTTCACGACGGTGAGCAGCAAAGCCAGGAACCAGCCGGTCTCTTGCATCGCCCTACTCCGCGGCCTGCCGCGCGAGGTCGAGGCGAAGGGCGGAGCATTCCGCCATCACCGCCGACGCGCGCGCGATCGGGTTGGTCAGATAGTAATCGGCTACCGGCGAGGCGAATGGCGCGCTGGCGCAGGCGCCGCCCGCCGCGATCAGCGCCGCCGCGTCGAAGGGAGCGCCGGCGGCGATCGCGTCGATCGCCGCGAAGTGGGGATGCGCGGCGATGAGCTGCGCACGCAGAGCCTTCAGCGAGTCGAACGGCAGGCGATGGCCCAATACATCGGAAAGGGCGCGCAGGATGGCCCAGTCCTCGCGCGCGTCGCCGGGCGGGAAATTGGCCCGGTCGGCCAGCTGAACGCGCCCTTCCGTGTTCACGTACAGGCCGGATTTCTCCGTGTAGGCTGCGCCGGGTAGGATCACATCCGCCCGCGCGGTGCCGCGATCGCCGTGCGAACCCTGATAGATCACGAAGGCGCCGGGCGCGATGTCGATCTGGTCGGCGCCGAGGTTGTAGATCACGTCGAGCGCGCCCGCCTTCGCCATGGCGGCGGCGTCGAGGCCGCCCGCGCGGGGTACGAAGCCGAGGTCGAGACCGCCCACGCGCGCCGCGGCGGTGTGGAGAACCGCGAAGCCGTTCCAGCCGTCCTTGACGACGCCGAGAGAAGCCGCGGCCTTCGCGGCCAGCGCCAGAACGGCGAGGCCGTCCGGCCGCGCGAGCGCGCCCTGGCCGATGAGGAACATCGGCTTCTCCATTTTGGCCGGCGGGTGCTCGGCGAAGGGGGCGAGCGTGTCCGGGCCGGCGCCGAGATAGATGTAATCGTAGGTGAGATCCGCCTTCTCGCCGATGACCGCGATCTTGAAGCCGCGCTTCAGCCAGCGCTTGCGGATGCGGGCGTTGAGGACGGGAGCTTCGCGGCGCGGATTCGAGCCGATGATCATGAGGCCGTCCGCCTCGTCGATCCCCGCGATCGCCGGATTGAAGAGATAGCTGGCGCGGCCGAATTTCGGATCAAGCTTGGTCCCGTCCTGACGGCAGTCGAGCGAGACGGCGCCGAGGCTCTCAAACAGCCTCTTCAGCGCGAACATCTCCTCGACGGCGACGAGATCGCCGGCGATGGCGCCGATCCGGGTGGGCGTCGTCGCCTTGATCTTCTCGGCGATGAGGGCGAAGGCCTCGCGCCACGTCGCGGGGCGCAATTTGCCGCCTTCGCGCAAGTAAGGGCGGTCGAGGCGCTTCGTCTTCAGGCCGTCGACGATCTGCCGGGCCTTGTCGGAGATCCACTCCTCGTTCACCGCGTCATTGGTGCGCGGCAGGATGCGCATCACCTCGCGCCCGCGCGTGTCGACGCGGATGGCGGAGCCGAGCGCGTCCATGACGTCGATCGATTCGGTCTTGACCAGCTCCCACGACCGCGCCTTGAACGAATAGGGCTTCGGCAGCAACGCGCCCACCGGACAGAGATCGGCGACATTGCCCTGCAACTCGGACCCCATCGCGGTCTCGAGATAGGTCGTGATCTCCATGTCCTCGCCGCGCCCGATCGCGCCCATGTCGCCGGTGCCGGCGACTTCCGCCGTGAAGCGGACGCAGCGCGTGCAGTGGATGCAGCGATTCATCGAGGTGCGCACCAGCGGCCCGATATATTTGTCTTCGACGGCGCGCTTGTTTTCGGCGTAGCGCGAGGAATCGAAGCCGAACGCCATCGCCTGATCCTGCAGATCGCATTCGCCGCCCTGATCGCAGATCGGACAGTCGAGCGGATGATTGATGAGCAGGAACTCCATGACGCCTTCGCGCGCCTTCTTCACCATCGGCGAATTGGTGAGGACGACGGGCGGCTCGCCATTAGGGCCGGGGCGCAGATCGCGCACCGCGACGGCGCAGGAGGCCGACGGCTTCGGCGGACCGCCTTTCACCTCGACGAGGCACATGCGGCAATTGCCGGCGATCGACAAGCGCTCATGGTAGCAGAAGCGGGGGATCTCGGCGCCGGCCTGTTCGCAGGCCTGCAGCAGAGTGTATTCGGGCGGAACGTCGACCTCGACTCCGTCAACGATAAGCTTGCTCATGCCCTGTCCTTAATGCGGCGGTCGATTCGGCGGCTCAGCCGCGGCGCAAAGCCTTTCCATCCAGCCACGCCCTTACTCCGCCGCGACATGAAAGCCCGCCGCCGGTTCGGAATGCGGATTGGCGGCGTATTGGTCGATGCGCTTTTCGATTTCGGGGCGGAAATGCCGGATAAGGCCCTGCACCGGCCAGGCCGCCGCGTCGCCGAGCGCGCAGATGGTGTGGCCCTCGATCTGGGTGGTGACTTCGAGCAGCATGTCGATCTCGCGCTTTTGCGCGCGCCCCTCCGCCATGCGCGAGACGACGCGCCAGAGCCAGCCGGTGCCCTCCCGGCACGGCGTGCACTGGCCGCAACTCTCGTGCTTGTAGAAATAGCTGAGGCGCGCGATGGCGCGGATGATATCGGTCGATTTATCCATCACGATGACGGCGGCGGTGCCAAGGCCCGATTTCAGATCGCGCAGCGTGTCGAAATCCATCGCCGCGTCGATGATCTGATGGGCCGGAACGCAGGGGACCGACGAGCCGCCGGGAATGACGGCGAGGAGATTGTCCGAGCCACCGCGCACGCCGCCGCAATGCTTGTCGATCAGCTCGCGGAACGGAATCGACATGGCCTCCTCGACATTGCACGGCTTGTTGACATGGCCGGAGATGCAAAACAGCTTGGTGCCGGAATTGTTCTTGGCGCCGAAACTCGCAAACCAGGCGGCGCTGCGGCGCAGGATCGTCGGCGCCACGGCGATCGATTCCACATTGTTGACGGTGGTCGGGCAGCCGTAGAGCCCCATATTGGCCGGGAACGGCGGCTTCAGCCGGGGCATGCCCTTCTTGCCCTCGAGCGATTCGAGAAGCGCCGTCTCCTCGCCGCAGATATAGGCGCCAGCGCCGCGATGGACGTAGATGTCGAACGGCCAACCGTGGATATTGTCCTTGCCGACGAGATTCGCCTCATAAGCCTGCGCGATCGCGGCCTCCAGCCGGTCGGCCTCAAGGATATATTCGCCGCGCACATAGATGTAGCAGGCGTGCGCCTCCATCGCGAAGCAGGCGATGAAACAGCCCTCGATCAGGAGATGCGGATCATTGCGCATGATCTCGCGGTCCTTGCAGGTGCCGGGCTCGGACTCATCGGCGTTGACGACGAGATAGGACGGCCGCGCCGCATCGGCCTTCGGCATGAACGACCATTTGAGGCCCGTCGGGAAGCCCGCGCCGCCGCGCCCGCGAAGCCCGGAGGCCTTCATCTCGGCGATGATCCAGTCCTTGCCTTTCTCGATAAGGTCCTTGGTGTTGTCCCAGGCCCCCCGCGCGCGCCCGCCTTTGAGGCCCCAGTCGCCGAAGCCGTAGAGATTGGTGAAGATGCGATCCTTGTCTTCGAGCATGGCTTCGACCTCAGGAGGGCTTTGAATCGGTCGGCGACGGCGCTCCCGGGGGAGCATCGTCCTGCGCTTCGGATGCGGCGTTCGCCTCCTCCGACACGACGGCCTCGGTCCGCTTCGCTCCCGTCCGCGTCGCGCGCTTTGGCTTGGCGGCGGGCTCGGCGGGGGCCTCGTCTTGCGCGGCCTTCGCGCTGAACGGGCCGCTATGGCCGTCGGCGCCATAGAACGAGGCGAGGCTGGTGAGATCGCCGGCGGGTTCGGAGGAGACGCGACCGGTCTGGGAGCCGACGCGCACAGGATTGGCCGCCGCGAGATCGTCGAGCAATTTGGTGAAGTTCTCAGGCGTCAGGTCTTCGTAGTAATCGTCGTTGATCTGCACCATCGGCGCATTGCAGCAGGCACCGAGACATTCGACCTCGGTCCACGAGAACAGGCCGTCCGCCGTCACCTGACCCGACTCGCCGACGCGGGCCTTGAGCACCGCCTTGATCGCGTCGGAGCCGGCGAGAAGACAGGGCGTCGTGCCACAGAGCTGGACGAAGAACTTGCCGACCGGCGCGAGGTTAAACATCGTGTAGAAGGTCGCGATCTCCAGCACGCGGATGTAGGGCATGCCGAGCTTGTTCGCGACGGCTTCGATCGCCGGCCGCGGCAGCCAGTAATCATTCTGCTTTTGCGCGCGCCACAAGAGCGAGATCACCGCCGAGGCCTGGCGTCCCTCCGGGTATTTCTTGATGATCGCGTCGCCCCACGCCTCGTTTTCGGGCGTGAAGGCGAAGGATTCGGGCTGGACTTCGGCAAGCCTGCGAACGGACATCAGCAACACTCACGCGTCAGGGCGCTGCGGCCAGGGGGTGGAACAAAGAGCGCAAGCGGAGGCTGGCCGGGGAAAGTCCGCGCGCTCACCGGTCGACCTCGCCGAACACGATGTCGATCGAGCCGAGAATCGCGCTGACGTCGGCGAGCATCGATTTGCGGCAGAGGAAGTCCATGGCGGCAAGATGGGCGAAGCCGGGCGCTCTGATCTTGCAGCGATAGGGCCGGTCCGTCCCGTCGGAGACGAGATAGACGCCGAATTCGCCCTTCGGCGCCTCGACCGCGGCGTAGACCTCGCCCGCCGGCACGTGGAAACCTTCGGTGAAAAGTTTGAAATGATGGATCAGCGCCTCCATCGAGCGCTTCATTTCCGCGCGCGACGGCGGCGCCACCTTGCCCTTCGCCAGCACAGGCCCCTGCCCGTTCGGCGCGCGAAGCTTTTCGATGGACTGCTTCATGATCCTGACCGACTGCCGCATCTCCTCCATGCGAATGACCTGCCGGTCGTAATTATCGCCATGGCGTCCGACCGGAATGTCGAAATCCATTTCCTCATAGCATTCGTATGGCTGCGCCTTACGCAAATCCCAGGCCGCGCCGGAGCCGCGCACCATGACGCCGGAGAACCCCCAGCGCCAGCAATCCTCGAGGCTGACGACGCCAATATCGACATTACGCTGCTTAAAGATGCGGTTGTCGATGAACAGCGTCGTGAGGTCGTCGCAGGTCTTGAGGAAGGGATCGCACCAGGCCTCGATATCGTCGATCAGCTTCGGCGGAATATCCATGTGGACGCCGCCGGGACGAAAATAATTCGCGTGCAGCCGCGCGCCCGAGGCGCGCTCGTAGAAGACCATCAGCTTTTCGCGCTCTTCGAATCCCCATAGCGGCGGGGTCAGCGCGCCGACGTCCATCGCCTGCGTCGTGACGTTCAGAAGATGCGACAGGATGCGGCCGATTTCGCAGAAAAGGACGCGCAGCAGTTGCGCCCGGCGCGGCACTTCGAGGCCGAGCAGCTTCTCGATGGCGAGGCAGAAGGCGTGCTCCTGGTTCATCGGCGCGACGTAATCGAGCCGGTCGAAATAGGGCACGTTCTGCAGATAGGTGCGCGCCTCCATCAGCTTTTCGGTGCCGCGATGGAGCAGCCCGATGTGCGGATCGACGCGCTCGACGACTTCGCCGTCGAGTTCCAGCACCAGACGCAGAACGCCATGCGCCGCCGGATGCTGCGGGCCGAAATTGATCGTGAAATTACGGACCGGCGTGTCGTTCATCTAGGTCTCGTTCTCGGGCTCATTTTCACGCGGGGTTCAGGCTTGTTTTGCGCTCAGTTCGGATTCGATTTGGCTTTTTCGTCGCCGGGCAGCACATAGTCGATCGCGCCCTCCCAGGGCGAGAGGAAGTCGAAGTTGCGGAACTCCTGGGCGAGTTGCACCGGCTCGTAGAGAACGCGCTTCTGCTCGTCGTCGTAGCGCACCTCGACATAGCCCGTCATCGGAAAATCCTTGCGCAGCGGATGGCCGTCGAAGCCGTAATCCGTCAGCAGCCGGCGCAAATCAGGATGTCCCGAAAAATAAACGCCGAAGAGATCATAGGCCTCGCGCTCGAACCAGTTCGCCGCCGGATAAAGGCCGGAGAGCGAGGGCACCGGCGTCTCCTCGTCGGTCGCGACCTTGACGCGGATGCGACGATTGTGTTTCGGCGACAGAAGGTGCGTGACGACGTCGAAGCGCTTTTCGCGCGTCGGATAATCGACGGCGGTGAGATCGATGAAGCAGACGAACAGGCAGGCCGGATCGTCGCGCAGATAGGCTGCCGTCTCGATCAGATTCTCGGGGCTGACGGTCAAGGTGAGTTCGCCATAAGCGACGGTCGCGGACAGGACCCGGCCTTGAAGCGCCGCGGCGATCGCCCCCCCGAGATGTTGCAGGTCGTCGTCCATCTCAAACTTTCAATTCCGCGCGCCCGCGCAGCCGTCCGGCGCGGCGCAAGATCAATTCGGTTTCGCGTCGCGGCGGGTCCGCGGCGGCGTCCTGCCCTAGCGCTCGATCGTTCCGGTGCGGCGGATTTTCTTTTGCAGGAGCAAGATCCCGTAAAGAAGCGCTTCCGCCGAGGGCGGACAGCCGGGAACATAGATATCGACGGGCACGATCCGGTCGCAGCCGCGCACGACCGAATAAGAGTAGTGATAGTAGCCGCCGCCATTGG